>JAISTD010000127.1 GCA_031272765.1 Candidatus Methanovirga australis
CAGCAATATTCTCTAAAATATCAGAATAAGTATCCTCTAAAGTATCCTCCCTCACATCAGCAGAACAAACACTCGGCAGGAACATAGAAGATAAAATTAAAAGCACTACAAACAAACCAGAAAATTTTATCATGAGAAACTCCCTTTAAAAGTATTCTTTAAATTATTCCGCACATCAATCAAGATGCTTTGGAAGTATAAAATCTGAGAAGCAAAAACACATAAAAAAGCACCTGTTAAAATTAAACCAACAGCTGAAAATACCATACAAAAATTACAATGCAATGCTCCAAATATTGCAAAACCTGTACCTAAACTTATTATAACACCAGAAAGAGCTTCTAAAGCGATTCCAGTTTTTTTAAAATCATCTATAGTACTATCTAATCTTTTAATGGTATCATTAAATTCAATTTCATTGTATGTATTATAATCTGGCAAATTTAAACTCATATTATTATAAACATAGTCTAAATATCTATAAAAAACATCACGTTTCATATCCGATAAAATAACATTCATATCGTCATTGATTTTATCTGCATTGCCTGAAATCATACTTGCATCTCCAACTTTTTTCTTAATGATTTCAGTGTAATCTCCAACATTACGAACAGCATAAGATATATGTGATAAATCAACAGCATTATCCTGCATATATCTTAACATCATATTTAATGATCCACCATGAAACAAAATTTCACGACGAGCAGATTGATTACTTCTCTTAAAATTATCCAACTGATTTTCAAAGCTATTAATAACACTATTATCGTGAGGACTAATATCCTTTGTACCATTAACAATATAATTCAAATATGTATTCTCACCAGTACTAAAACTTATCATATCCAAGAAGCAACAAGCCTCAAAATCACTCATATTACCTTTATCCTTTAGATAACATATAGTGGTAGCGGTAATGTTGGTTCCATTATTTTCAGACTCTAATTTCGTAGAATTATCCAATATTTCGCGAGCCATGAATTCATAATAGGTATCAGAAACTGGTTCAGTTGCCATTATAGGCTCAGCAAAGAGGCTTGAAATGAATAATCCCATAATAAAAAGGCCTTTTAATTTAAATCTCATAAAAACACTCCAAAGTTAAAATATTTTATAAAAAAATATCTATCAAAATTAATTAACATAAAACATCCATAATAAACTACTCATTAACAAAGTACTCATTAACAAAGTACTCATTAACAAAATTCATATTCTCGATTTTAATTTTAAAAATAAAATTAACAAGTTCTAATCCAAAAAATGAAATCTAATTTAAATATAACTTAGAAAATTCCAAATTAATTTTGAGATACTAAAAATTTAAAATATGAATTAAAAAATAATTGATAAAAATTAATTAAATTTAAATCAAATATCAATTAAGATTTTATTTAAAATAAGATCTTGTTTAATTAAATACTTTTAAATAAAATGAAAATAAAATTCAAAAAACAGATTGAAGATATCCAAAAAGAAGTTGTTCTTAAATCTGTAGATTTAGATATATTATAATTTATAGGAAAGTTAGAGACTTTCCTACAAAAACATAGAAATCATATATCAATCATTGATTTTAATCATTCATTGCTCCTTGTAATGTTACTACTCCTTTATCACCTTTAGTATACCAATTATATGTTTTATTCCAAGGTGCATCATATGACATCCATAATTCTTGCATAGAGTAAAAAATACTATTATATCTTGCTTTCATACGAACATCACCACCTTGCCAATTATACAATATAAAACAAACATCCTGTGGCTGGCCACTATATTCCATATTAAAATGAATATCTGAACCTTTATATGCATCATCTAAATTATAAGTTTTGGTTCTTGCATGACCACATGCACAGAAAGTTTCTTCATCAACAAAGTACTTAGTATCAGGATTACCATTATTCATGAATCCATAAAATCCAGAATGATAACAGAATAGTCCATTACTAAAATCAACAGTCAAAGTGCTTGCATTAGCAGCACCAATACAAAAACTCCCTATTAATAAAAATAGGAAGATGGTTACTAATTTACTATATTTCATTAACTAATCACATCCATTTCATTATTTAAGCATGTTGAAGCTATTAAAATAATGGCAACAACAATGTATTCAAATATAACATAAATTATAATATTACAACATGAATTATAAGATTATAGCATGAACTATAACACAATATTATAATACGAATTAAATATTACTATACATATATTATATATGAAGTAAGTATTAATCTTAAAAATTTAAGTAATAAAACTTACATATCATAATTGTATCCAAGTAGTATATAAAGGTATTGTTTTTTGGAGTATATGGAACCTTATGAAAAATAGCTATTGAATATCTTTTTAGTGAAATACAAACTATATTTCTATATTTTAATTAAATAATCATTATTTAAGATATGATAACTAATTAAAAAATAAAAAAATATGGAATATAATCAAAAATATTGTATAAATATTTAATTTTATTATAAACCATAAAATATAAGTTATTTCAAAAACAAACATATCTGAACTTTTTTCAAGAATTATAAATTTGATGATAAAAAAAGATAAAAATTACTTAAAATTCTAAATAAAGCATGAAAATGTTAATTTTATTGAAACTATTAATTTATTGAATGTTATTAACCTAATTTAAAAATATTGAACTGTTTGAAACTATTAACTTCTTTTAAAACTATTAATTTAGATAAAAATATTAATTTATTTGAAACTATTAACTTATTATTAATAAAAATATAAAATATAATAAATTAATATTCTAAACACAATTAAAAATATGTAAAAATTCATTGAAAATTAATAATAAATATTAAAAACATATGGATTTCAAAAATATATTCTTATTAAAATTATTAAATATTGGTTATTATTAATTATTAAAATATATGATTAATAAAAATATTTCGAGTTAAATCATCTCTTAAAATCAATAATTTATTCAAATAAACTAATTATATTCAAAATCACTTCAATGTAATTAAAAATCAAAAGATGGAAAATATATGGCAAATAAAAGTAAACAAAAAAATTATATGAAAGAATATAAAGTAACCAAACCTAACTTTTCTCAAATTGAAGAAAAATTGTTAAAAGAACTTAGAAATGAATTAGTGGACTTAGCTATTTCATCAGGAAATAATTTCAACCTAAATAAAAAAGCCTTAATTCAAAATATAAAAAATTTCATAGACTTAAAATTACCATTAAACAGTATAAATCTAAATAGTATAAACCCAAATATAAATCTAAGTATATACAATAATGAAAAAGATAATTTAAAAAGTGAAAATAATATAAATGAAATTATCTATGAAGATAGTGATTATGAAGATAATATCAATAATGATAATAGCTATGAAAATGAAAACTTAAAAAAAAATACATATATTAATGACCTTACAAACAAATTCTATCAAGAAATAATAGGTTATGGAAGTTTAGACCCATTAATTAAAGACGATGACTTAGAAGAAATAATGATCATAGGAGTCAGGAAACCAGTCTTCGTATATCACAGAGACTTAGGAATGATGAAAACAAATCTAATATTTAAAAAAGAAGAAGATATTTTAACTCTAATTGATACAATTGCAAGACAAATAAACAGAAGAATAGATCAAGAATCTCCAATATTAGATGGTAGACTCTTAGATGGTTCAAGAGTCAATGCCACGATCTCGCCCATATCAGCAGATGGACCAAGCCTAACAATCCGTAAATTCAAAAAAGACCCATTAACAATAATAGACCTAATAAAACTGAAAACAATGAACACCAGACTTGGAGCATTTTTCTGGCTCTGTGTTGATGGATTAGGTGTCAAACCAGCAAACATAATAATCTCAGGAGGAACGAGCTCAGGTAAAACAACGACATTAAATAGCTTAACCAACTTTATAAATCCTCGAGAAAGATTAATCTCCATTGAAGACACATTAGAACTACAAATAAATCATCAACATCTCTTAAGAATGGAAACTCGTCCAAAAAACATTGAACAAAAAGGTGAACTAAAAATGGACGATTTAGTTAAAAATGCACTTAGACAAAGACCAGATAGAATAATTGTTGGGGAAGTTAGAGGCACAGAAGCAATAACCTTATTCACAGCATTGAATACAGGACACTCGGGTTTTGGAACCTTACATGCGAATAGTTCAAGAGAAACAATAACACGATTAATTAATCATCCAATGAATGTTCCAAAAATAATGATATCAGCTATTGATCTAATAATAATGGAAAATCGGATTTATAAAAGTGACGGAGTATCAATTCGAAGAATTACTGAAGTCAGTGAGGTAGTTGGAGTCGAAGAAAACAATATACAATTAAACAAGATATTCAATTGGAATCCAAAAACTGATGAAATAGAGAACATTGGAATAACAAGTAAAACACTTAGAAACATTAGTGAAACACGAGGAACCTCAATGAAAGAAATAGAAGAAGAAATCACAAATAGAGAAATCCTTTTAAAATACCTATTAAAAAATAATTTAAGATCAAATGAAAAAATTGGAGAAATATTTAAAAAATACTATCAAGACAAAGATGAAATTTTAGATGAAATTAAAGGAAATTATTAATGGTGAGCCAATGATTGAAAAATTCATCTGTTTAATCAATTCATTCTTCTATGAACTTGGTAATCTAACAATGTCAATTTTTAATAAGAAAAATTTTAAGTTGAAAATGAATAAAAACCTTCTAAAGAAGATATTAAAGAATAAGATATTTAAATATGAAAAAGATGATTATGTATTTAAAATATCTAACAAGAATAATGAAAATAAAAGTATAATCAACATGCTTTTACAAGAAAATATTCTAAATAGATTAAATTTAAAATTAATGATTCCAATATTCCTATTCGCCATTCTAATAATATTTTTAATCTTAAACTTACTTTTATCATTAGAAATAGGATTAATTAGTATAATAGCTATTTTATTAATGCTATTTTTTCTTAGTCAAACACCAAAATTGAGAAAAGAAAAAATTAGAATAGAAATATCTAAAGAATTACCTTATGCACTTAGACAAATGGTTACAGAATTAAGATCAGGGAAAGGACTTCACGATGCCCTAAAATCAATAGCTATTTCGGATTATGAAGCTCTTTCTCCTCAATTCTCACGAACACTTGAAGAAATCAAGTACGGTGAAACTACAGAGAATGCGATAATCAATATGTCAAAAAGAATAGATTCAGAAAGTTTGAATAGAGTACTATATCAAATTGTTGGAAGTCTGAAAACAGGTGGAAACCTATCTTATATCCTAAATATAATAGCTGAAGATATTTCCCATGAATTAAGAATAAAACTAAAGGAATATTCCCAGAAACTTAATGGATTTATCATGATTTACACTTTTTTAGCAGTTTTAGCTCCAGTAATTATTTTAGTAATGATAATAGCAAGTTCAACAATCATTGGTGATGTAATTCCACCGCAAGTTATTCTAATCTTGTATCTATTCTTTTTTCCAATGATTGTAATATTTTTAGGTTTTTTCATGAAAAGATTAGAACCAAAATGATTAAAAATAAAACCATTTTCAAAACTATGTTTACCAATTTTTTATAACATTGTATTAAAAATTTTTATTAAAAAATTATTCTTAAAATTATTTAAATTTTAATTTATAATAATATATATTATAATTTTATAAGAACCTTTTAAAACGGAGAATCAAAGATTCTCCTAAGTTCCTCACCTTGTTCGAAATCAATGGGAACTGAAGTTCCCTAACTCATCTAAAGATAAGAAAGTTTAAAAAAATTAAAAATCAGAAATTTTCTAACTTAACAAGTTAAGTTTCATCAAAAGTTAATTTTTGAAAAATAATAAACTCCCTTTTTAAAGAATTATTTTAAATTTTATAAAAACTATTATCATAAAGAAAACCTTATATTAGTCTTTAAATTGAATTTAAAGAAGTTTAATAAAATATTTCTTTTTTAAAAAGAAATTGTTATTTATTACAATGTTTAAATAATATAATTGTATGATAAAAAAAGTATTAAAATAGAAAACAGTACATAATATATATTAATAATAATCAATATCAAAAATTTGATGGTGATTGATATTATGCAAGAAGATATTATGAATAGCTTGTCCTTGGCTTATATGAATTTGATGATATAATTAAACAATCTAAGATCTATTGTCATGACAAATTTATTCTTTCTATTTTAGTATTGATTTTTATTATTGATAATTTTTCATTAGAATCGTATTTAGTGAAATTTCAACTGAATAATCCTTTGATTTCCTGAAAAC
>JAISTD010000202.1 GCA_031272765.1 Candidatus Methanovirga australis
ATTTTCAATATTTAACCCATACTGACTTATAAAAGCTGCAGCCCACCTCTCTAAACCAACTCCACTGCAACCAGACCACAAAACCTTATTATTCTGAGATTTCACATTAAACCCTTTAGTATACTTAGTTGCATTAATTGAAAGATTCTGTATCTCAATCCACTTATTATTATATGGAGTTAAAGCTTCATAATCAACAGTTCCAGCACCTTCCATCTCAGATAGACCAAATTTACCTTCTTGAGCCATAAACCAAGGAGTAACCCAGGCAGTACGCCATTTAATCTTTAAAATGTCCTCAAAAATATGCTTATATTTGTCTTTAAGAATTTCTGCATGTTCCAATATATCTTCTTTTGTACCAATCCACACCAACTCCAGTCTATGGAATTCATCCACTCTTTCAATGCCATGAATTCCACCAGACTCATATCTATGACTGGTTCCAGAATGATCATACACCTTTATAGGTAGTTGATCACTTGCTAAGGTTTCTCCCTGTAAAAATCCCCAAAATGAAGGACATTGAGCATAACACATTCCACCGATAGGCACATCAATTTTTTCTTTGATTAAATCTACTGGAACTTCTTTGGTTATGTTATAAATATTTTTTACATCTTCCCAATATTCTGGATCTCTTGTTTTTGGGGGGCAAACATAATAAATTTCAGGATAAACACCTTGTGCATGGCCACTCTTCATCCAAACCTCCCAGGGTACAAGTTTAGGAAAAATCATTTCTCTATATCCTAAAGGTTCTAGCAATTCCTTCAAAACAATTTTCTCAAATGTTCGGAATAAATGAGTTGCTTCTGTCCCATAAATCCACTGTCCACGATTATAACCTCTCTTTATCCATCCTTCATTCAGCATAGTTTCTGTGGGATCTTCATTAAATTCAAATTCTTTATCTTCACTTTCCCATAGTAACTCCCAGTGTTCACTTTTACCACCGTAATCTGCTAATTTACTTTTTATAAGGGAAATGATACGATCAGGTATTCTCTTTTCAACCTCAGAGAAAGTCAATTTTTGCTCAGATTCTGTGTCAAATGTCACATTAATATATTCCCCATCATAATCAATACTTTTAACATAGGGTAAAGTTTTTATATTAACATTATTATCTACTTCAATTTTAATGTTAAAAAAATCTATCAAAACTTCTCGAACACCTATTTTAAATTCAAAACCCATTAAATTAGATAATTCTTTTTTCAATCGTATTAAAGCCTCATTAGCTCTAACAACCTGATTACTTTTTAAATGTATTTTTAACTTGTTTCCATTAGTATTAAAATCTTCTATACTTACTCCAACTTCAGAATTTTTTAAAAATATTTTGTCAACACCATTTTTAAAAAAATTATCAAAAACATCGTATAAGTCAGAAACGTCTTTTGTAAATATAAAACTTGCCTTTAAATCAAAATAAATCATTTACTCACATCCTATTAATTATAAAAATAATAAAATCTGTCTTGCACTCGACATGTTACAAAATTTTTAAATAATGTTAAATTGAAAGTAACCATAATTATTTTATGAATTTTAGATTACATTATTAATAATTATGATATTCATATTTAATTTATTGAATTTTACAAAACTTGCAATATTATGTGCATGAACCTAAAATCTTAAAAACGAATTCTATAAACTATTTCAAATACTAAACTATATTATATTTATACCATTTAAACTATATACACTATTCAAATTTAAATACTCTAACTTATATTTTTAAAATAAAAATATTTATTCTGTTGAAAATGTTTTAATAATACCCAGAAAATTTCTTAATAAAAGGAATTCTACTTAAAACTAAAACAATTAACCATGAACTAATTAATGTCATGATGAGTAGATAAAAGATATTAATATAATCATTTTTAGTAATTGGATAAAAATAGTTAGTTATCACATAAATGAATATAAAGTGCGAAAAGTAAACTCCATATGTTGAACGACTTAAAGAAATTATGAATTTTTGGAAATATTTACCTATTTTTTTATCTAAAAAAGTCTTAATCAAACTTAAACAAGTTAATTTTTTGTAAAAAATACTTATAACACGATATAAAGAATTTATCATAATAACAAAAATATCTTAAAAAAAATCTAAAGTGGACAGAAATGAATATTTTATATACTTATTATTAATTTTTTTCATTTATTTTTATAATGTTTTAATTATAAAATTATTATATGATTGTTTTTAATTCTAAAGTTTCTATGACATTTTTTAAAAGAATAAAAAGGACAATATAAAAAATAATACTTTAAATGGTGATTTTATAACTTATTTACACATTGGTATTGATGATACAGATTCTCCAGATGGAATGTGTACAACATATCTTGCAACAAAAATAATAGATGAATTAAAAGGGAATAATATTAATATTACTGGTTTCCCAAGACTTATTAGACTAAACCCATTTGCAAGATTTAAAACTCGTGGAAACGGAGCAGTATCATTTAAAATATCTCTTTCTAAT
>JAISTD010000219.1 GCA_031272765.1 Candidatus Methanovirga australis
TAAATTGCACCACCAGCTTTATTAGCTTTATTATCATTGAATTTTGAGCGGGTTATAGTTGAATCATTACCCAGATCATTGAATATTGCACCACCACCCATATAGTAAACACCAGTATCTGTGGTTAGACAATTACCATCGAAATCAGTGCCATTGATTGTAAATTTACCTCTATGATTGTAGATTCCAGCACCACGAGTTTTAGCAAAATTACTCACGAACTTAGAATTATCAACTGAAAGCACACCATCTTCCATATTAATTGCCCCACCATTACCATCAGCACTATTATTGGTGAAAATAGAATTACTAATATTGGCATTACTTTTTCCATTGATACTAATTGCTCCACCATTAGAAGCTTCATTATCATTAAATTCGGAATTCAAAACATTCAGTTTTGCATTGTCAATATAGATCGCTCCACCAAAGTCTGCACTATTATTTGCAAATATAGTATTTATTATATTGACCTCAGCATTTTCATCAGCATGGATAATACCATTAATTCCAGCTTGATTATTTTTAAAAGTCGTGTCTATAACTGTTAACTGTGATCCTGTTGCACGAATACATGCACCATCTTTATTTACAGTATTGTTTTCATATACACATTTTATAAGGGTTACATTGGAACCTACCCATGAACTTGTTGCACCAGCAAATTGATCAGCTGAGTTACCTTTGAATGTGCAGTTTTCAAGAACTGCAACAGCATTTGAGAAACCTGTTGCACCAGCACCAGCATCTGCAGTATTATCTTCAAATACACAGTTTTTTAGATGGTTAACTGATGCATAACCATGGTAACCAGGACCATGTTGACTGTATGCATTTTTGAATTTTATATTGGATACATTAACATTTAATCCTTGACCATTTGCCATGAAAATGAAATTTATTTTTCCTCCATCAAATACAGTATCTGAATCACCTTCAATCGTTATATTTTTATCAATCATTATTCCAGTGTGCTCAATTCCTTTATAAACACCATTTGAAACTTTAATGATTCCATTTGGCTTACTTATATTTAAAGCTTGCTTCATGCTTCCTAAAGGAGAATTAGGAGAAGAACCATCACCAGTTCCATCGACAGAAACATAAACCACATCGTTATCTCCAATTAATGGATTCAATATACTATTAATACTTTTATCCAAATGTATTGGATTTGCACTAACACTTAAAATACAAGCACTTAAAGCAAACACAAATAACATTTTCTTTAAACTTATCATAAATTATCAATCCTCATCTTATTCTATATAATAATAAATGTAATATAAAAAAAAGTTAAAAGTAAGAATGAGGAATATATTATTTTATTCACTCACCCCTTTTCAAAAAAATCTCTTAATATTTAAGCTACAACATCATAGTAAACTGAACCATGACTATCTACTTTCCATTCATGCGAATTGTCCATTGGCATTACACCACGAGGTAAACGTGGAACGATTTTTAATGCATTCCCAGGATATTCAGAAGAAAATGATTTTATGGTTTTTCCTTGACTTATGTCCATGAAATCAACAGTGACTTTTTGATCTATAGGTATTTTTCCAGTTGATAATTTTGTCTGCTGATTATACAGTGCATAAGAAGTAGCACCATCTGGCACATTAATCACCTTACCCTCATCATCAGTATACTTGTTATTATTAAAATAACAAACCCATACAGTATTTGAACTACTCGTACTATCAAGTGATAGGGCATGATTAGAAACTACATTTTCACCATTATAAAATCTTAACTCAAAGTTTGAATGAATTCCAGAGCCCACTGGCGGAATTGTGTATGAACTCAGAGCAAAATTATTTTGTGCAGTTGGATCAGATCCTTGTGGGAGTGTTGCTGATGCCATTGCTACTGAACTTGCAATCATCAATGAAATCATTGCCATTGCAAATAACTTATTTTTTAACATATTTTATTTCACCTCAAAATTTTTATTGTGAAGTATGGTTAATCTATTATATAGACTACTGTCATGACAAATAACTCTAAAAATGTATATAGATTTGACATAACACTACTTCACACTATTTTAATATAGAGTATTACCACATTTATAGTTATTTATAAAAATAATAATGAATTAAAAGGCTTTTAATCAGTGTTAATCTTAAAAAAAGATATAAAAATACTTAAATTTTTAATCTATCCATTAAAAAAAGTTAAAATCCATGAAGAAATATTTAAAGGTTAGAAACACTGAAAATTCCAAAATCATGACTAAAAAAAAGAATATTGACTTAATTTAACCTTTTTTATTAAGAAATAATGAGTATTAATATAATTAAAAAAGTAATAAGAAAACTAAAAAAGTAATAAAAAAAAACATGAGTATATGCAAAATTTTATATTCTCAAAACAAGACTCAGAGAATATTAGTTAACATGATCCATAGTTTATGAGACTGTTTGACAATCCAATTTTTCTTGGATTTTATTAAAATTAAAATCATCAGCTTAAACTTTAAGTAGTGAGTTTTGTGGACAGTCCCCCTAATTTTTTTTTATTGATGAAATTTCGTTTGTTTTTGTGTATTTTCATATTTTTTGTGAATTTTATCAATACTTTTTACTATGTCAAGGAATATTATAATTTAAAACCTTTTCAATCCAATGCTGTTAAGTTAATAAATTTTATTAAAAATTTGTTTGTTATTAATTCTTTAAATCTTTTAAATTATAAAAATATTACTTTTCAATCTTACCTATTATTGAAAAAATTAAGAAAGTTGTTGAATTAAACGATTTATATCCTTTAATTTATTTAATTTTTTAAAATATTATTGTTTTTTATCATTTTTTGAGTCTGTCTAACAATTATTTTCACATGAAAAATAAGGCAGCATATTTCTTTAAATTAAAAATAGAGTAACCATTTTTTAAAAACTTGAGTTGTTAGACATCCTCTTTTGTTTTATTAATTAAATTATCATATTTTTTATTTAAATACATCATTTTAAACATTACTATTATTTTTAAAAAAATATAATATCTAAAAATTTTATAAATATATAATAACTTGCATAATATTATAACTATAAATCATACATAAATATAATATATACTTCAATTAATTAATAAACTATAAGAAATTCTTTAAAATTATAAAATAAAAGATTTTGTAACTAATAAATCAAGAAATTACAATCTGTTTCTTATTCTGAATCTTTTTTTTATATTAATTTAAATTTTAAAAGTATTAGTTTATTATTTATTTGATTTATACTTTCTTATTATATTGAGATTTATGAATAATAATAGCTTTTATAGCATTAATTATAATAATATTAATAGTAACAAATAATAATAGTAGTATCAAGTAATGGAATAGGAAGAATAAGTAATAATCGTTCGTATGGTGAAGTAATGACCAGAATTGCAATATTAGATGAAGATAGATGTCAGCCAAAAAAATGTAACTACACTTGTATTGAATACTGTCCTGGAGTTAGAATGGAAGAGGACACAATCACAATAAATGAAAAAAACAAAAAACCATTAATATCCGAGGAACTATGTACAGGTTGTGGTATATGCACAAATCGATGCCCATTTAAAGCCATTAATATTATAAATCTTCCAGAAGTGTTAAATGATCCAATACATAGATATGGGCAAAATAGCTTTGAACTCTTTGGATTACCAGTTGTGGATGAAGGTTCTGTAGTTGGAATTCTTGGTCAAAATGCTATAGGGAAATCAACAATTATGAGAATACTTTCTGGCGAACTTACTCCAAACTTAGGCAACTGGGAGGAAAAAGAAAATAGTTTAGAAGATATTATTGAGCATTATAAAGGAACTCAACTGCAAAAATATTTTAAAAACCTTTTAAACTCGCAAATAAAAGTCATTCACAAATCACAAATGGTGGATCAGCTATCTAAATTTGTAAAAGGTAATGTTGGTCAAATACTAAAAAATATAGATGAAGTAGACAAGTTTGATACGGTCATTGGAGACCTTCAATTAGAAAATGTTTTAAATCGTGACATTGAAAACCTTAGTGGAGGAGAGCTTCAAAGAGTAGCTATTGGAGCATCAGTACTTAGAGATGGTAATTTTTATTACTTCGATGAACCAAGTTCTTGGTTAGATGTTAGCCAAAGATTGAATATAGTTAAAGTAATCAGATCACTTGCAGATGAAGGAAAATCAGTGATGGTCATAGAACACGATTTAGCAACATTAGATGCAATATCGGATTATGTTCACATAATATATGGTAAACCTGGTGCTTATGGTGTTGTATCTCAGATGAAAGGTGTTAGAGTTGGAATAAATGCTTATATAAACGGGTTTTTAAAAGAAGAAAATGTTAGAATTAGAAAACAAGCTATTGAATTCAATGTTCATGCTCCAAGAGTAGCTGATGAAGGTGAAATATTAACAAGTTATAGTCAAATTAAAAAAGATTATGGTGGATTTTCACTTCTTGTTGATGCTGGAGAACTTTATCACAATGAAATTGTAACAGTCTTTGGTTCAAACGGGATTGGAAAAACAACCTTTGCGAAAATAATCTCTAAAGTTGAAAAGGGAGATATTGGAAGAGTTGAAAAAAAACTTGAGACAGTCTACAAACCACAGTATTTAGATTATGGGTTTGATGGAAGAGTTGAAGATTTTTTATACATGAATGCTCATAACTATGGTACAAATATCTTTATGAGTGAAATTGGTAAGCCTCTTTCAATAGAAGATATTTTAGATAAGAATCTTAATGAATTAAGTGGTGGGGAACTACAACGGCTTGCAATAGCTGTAACATTGTCACAAGAAGGGGAATTATATGTTTTTGATGAACCAACCGCATTTTTAGATGTTGAACAAAGGTTAACTGTTGGAAAAGTTATAAAAAAAGTTGTTGAAAGTAAAAATGCAACGGCTCTAATAATTGACCACGATATAGTTTTTATTGATTATATAACCAATAGAGCTATAGTATTTTATGGTGAACCTGGTTTAGAAGGAATAGCTACAAGTCCAACAGATATTAAAACTTCTATGAATAAATTCTTAAAAGATTTAAAAATAACTTTTAGAAGAGATAAGGAAACTAAACGACCTCGTGTAAATAAATTGGATAGTTATTTAGATAGACAACAAAAAGAAAGCCAACAATATTACTATTTAGAAAGTTAACCCTATTATTAAACTATTTATCTATGTTTGAATTTCTAAAGGTTTTAATTTGCATAATATCTCTCTGTCTTTGATGGCTACACCCAACAAGATGATATTTTTATCTGCATATGGTTTATAGTATTCTTTATCTGTAATTTGGGTTATGGCTTCATCCACCATTCTATTAAGAGATTTGATTAAAGAATATTTAATTTCAATAACTACAATTAAATCATTTTTCTTTAGTACTGCATCCATTCGACCTTTACTTGTGGATATTTCTCCTTGGATTTCTAATCCAAGTATTTTCATCCAGGATAGAAGCATCATATGGTAGTTTGCTTCTCTAATATCTTTAACATTTGTAAATTGAGTAAGGGATGTTGGAGAATAATAGTTCAAAAGATTTTTGAAGAGATTTGTTGTCTAATTTAATAATACTGGTTAGTATCTTGTTGGTTAGTGAAGGAAGGTTTCCTACTGATTGTTTGGTGTAGTATGAGAGAATATGGGTGTAGAGGGAGTTGTCCACTTCATGGTTGGGAATGGCTAAGGTGTACTTTGGTAATTCACCATTATGTAATCTTCGTTTTTAATTGTTAAGTATCCAGTTTGAAGGAGAATGGTTGTTAAATCAAGGTTTTCAAGGTCAAAGTTTGGGAAACTGCCGTTAATGATTGGATTTGGGTTTAATAGTATGTTAATGTCATTTGCATGATTTTTAATGTATTTCATTAGAAATGTTGGTGTGCCTGTTTCAAACCAGTAGTTATTGAACTTTTTTTTAGTGAATAGGGATAGGATTGAGTAAGGATTGTATAGAAAGTCTTTACCATTGTAGGAGTAGCCATTATACCATTGTTTAATTAGGTCAAGTAGATATTCTTTTGTAATGTTGTTTTTTGATGTGAGTTCGTTGATTCTCTCATCAAAGCAATTTTCAAGTTCTTATTGGCTGTAATCACATATTAATGGACAGTCCATGGTGAGATCTGTTAGGTTGTTTAATCCAGAGAAAATGGAGGTTTTAGAGAGTTTGGTGACACCAGTGATGAAGATGAATTCGATATATTCGTCATTGGATTTTAAAGTACTGTAAAAGTTGTTTAAAGTTTTACGAGTCTGGTCTGCTAAGGTTAAGTCTTCAATGTTGTCCATAATTGGTTTATCATACTCATCAATTAAGACAACAACTTTCCTTAACTTTTCATGAATCTCTTCAATCAATACAGAAAAATTATAACTTGCAGGCAAATTTTCATTTAACTCTATATTACATTCTTTAGCAAGTCTATTAACATTATCTAAAAGAGTTAATTCCAGTAATTCATTAGTTTTATTTGAGAGTTTGCTCATATCTAAATTTATAACAGGGTATGTTTTATTCCAATCCCATTTGTCGTGTGTGTATAATTTTTTGAATAGTTTTTTATTTCCTTGAAAAACTTCTTCTAATGTTGAGATAAGCAAAGATTTTCCGAATCTTCGAGGTCTTGATAAAAAATATTTTTTTCCTGGTTTAATCATTTCGTAAATGTATTTTGTCTTATCAACATACAAATAATCATTTTCAATTATTGTGGAGAATGTTCCAATATCTGTAGGTAAATTTCTCATGTTTTCATCTTTTCTATTGTTTTATAATTTTCTATTATTTTAATATGTTTTTAATAAACAGTATTATATATATTTTATAAACAGATAAATCATTGATGATTTTATACATTTTATTTTTTTTATAAGTTACATTAACTTTACTGAAATTTATTAACATCATATATTTTTATTATTATAGAAGAAACTTTTAAAACAGGACCTTCGGTTCCTAAGTTTCTCACTTTGTTCGAAACAACGGGAATTTCATTCCCTAACTTATCTAAAGATAAGAAAAGTTTCATCAAAAATTTTTATAAATTAAAAAACTTCAATTTTTTATTATTTATAAAATCTCTGATTTTTATAAGTTAGAAAAACAAAGTTTTTCTTTCATTTTGAAAAATATTTAATATATAATCTTAAAATTCAAAATTAAATAATTTTAAAAATAATTTTTAAATAAAAATATCTCTGATGTACTTACTTATTAATATAGATAAATTAATAGATAAATAGTATCTATTATAATAATATTTAACAATTTAAAAATAGTGATTAGATTAATTAAATTTTAAACTGATTTTATATGTTTATAGAACCTTTAAACCTTGAAAAACATGATATAGACAAAGTAGCTGAATTAATTTATATTGTTGATCATGATACTTATTTAGATATTTTTAAACATAAAGATAAAGCTATTTCAGCTATTAGAAAATTACTCAAAATTAATAATACTACAATTAAGAATAATCCAAGTAAGTGGCATGATGAAAATAATATGAAAGGATATCGAAACAATAATATAAATAGAGACAATAAGACTTTTGAATATGTTTTATTAGAAGATAATGAGATTAAAGGTTATCTAAAAATTACTAAAGGTAAAAACACGATTTTTTCAATCCATGAAGTCTTTCTTTTATTAAAAAAACTGCCTTTCTCAGCTGCTTATAAATTTATTAAGATAAACTTTTTAGACTTTTTTGTTTTATCTAAGACCAACACTGGTGAAATCTATTTAGGTGAACTTGCAATTCTTCCTAACGAGCAAAATAAAGGGTTTGGAACATTTCTTATAGAAGAAACTTTGAAAATAGCTAAAGAAGAGAAGTTCAAAAAAATTGTTTTAGATGTTAAAATATCTAATGAAAATGCTCGAAGATTGTATGAAAGATTTGGTTTTAGAGTATTCAACAAAAGAATTGGAAGAATATTTAATAAAAGTAGAGGAATGTACAATATGGAATATATTCTTTAACAAAATCTTAACTTAAGAATTTAAATTCTGAACCAAAATATTAAATATTATTATCATCAGATTAATTAATAATTATTTTTTATAAATAAAAATAATTTAATTTAAAATAATATAATGAAAAATAGATATTAATTCTTAAGTGCTTTCATTTTAATAAATTTAGTTGATTAGTATATAATTAATAAAATAAATAAAAGATATTACTATGACATCTATTGAGATACCAGAAAAAATGTATAGGGCATATGATAATGCTAAAAAAACGATTGAAGATAGTGAAGATATAAAGATATACAGTCATAATGATTGTGACGGAATATCTGCTGGTTCTATTCTGTCAACAGTGCTTGATCGTTTAAATAAAGACCATCAAAAGGAGTTTGTTAGTTTAGATAAGCTTGAAGACTTAGAAATAGAACATGAACTAACTATTTTCTCAGATTTGGGTTCTGGTCAAGAAATTGATAAATTTGTTAAAAGTTCTTCTAAAATCATTATACTTGACCATCATCCACCAATCCGAGATTTAAACTACAAAAACCATGTGGATTATGAATTAAATGAAATAAATCCTCTTCATTATAATATTGATGGTTCTCATCATGTTTCTGGTGGAGGACTTAGCTATTTATTGGCTAAAAAGTTTGGATATTTAGATTTAAGTTGGATTGGTGTTTTAGCTGCTGTTGGAGACATGCAAAATTCAATAACAGGTAAATTAGAAGGATTAAATGAAATAATTCTTCAGGATGCCGTTGAACAGGGGTATGTTAAGGTTGTAAATGATCTTTCATTATATGGTAGACAGACAAGACCATTATTCGTTGCTTTATCTTATTTTAGTGATGTTGAACTTCCAATTACTAATAATACAACAGAAGCAATAGCTTTAATGAAAGAATTAGAGATTGAAAGGAAAAAGGGTGATGTATCTAAAACTTTAAGTGATTTAACAAATAATGAGAAAGGAAAGCTTTTTTCTGAACTTGTGAAGATGCTTTCTAAGGCTGTTCCAAATAGGTATGTTAAACATGTTCCTAAACTTGTGGCAGCTGATTCCTATGAATTTTTATGTGAAGAAGATAAAACATTCTTAAGAGATGCATCAGAATTTTCAACAGGTATAAATGCTTGTAGTCGTAACAATAAAGAAGATATTGCTTTAAAAATACTTAAAGGAAATAGAATTGAAGCTTTAGACGAAATGGAAGTTGTTTTAAAGGACCATAAAACTGTTTTAGCTCAAACTATTCATGAAATTGAGCAAAGAGATCTTATTGTTGAGAGAGAAAACATCCAATATTTTGATGGAACTGGAATTAAAACGAATATTGTTGGAACAATAGCTGGTATGATTTTGAGTCAAGGAAATTGGAGAAAACCAATGTTAGGATTTACACAAGTAAGTGAAGAAAATCAGGATTTAAAGATTTCTCTGCGATGTTCAAGACTTTTAGCCTACGATGGGATACATTTTGGAAATATAATTAGAAAAATAGCTGAATCAGTGGGTGGAAGTGGAGGAGGTCATTCAGTTGCTTGTGGAGCATATATACCATCAAATAAGAAAGAAGAATTCTTTAATAGATTTAATCAAAGTCTTGATGGTTTAATAGTTAATAGCTAAATAGTTAAATATTGATTGAATTAAATTAATTAAATAATTTTATAATGCTTTGTGAATTAAATTTTTTGAATTTAAAATTAGCAAAAATTACCAAAAATCTCCAATTTTGTAATATCAACGATTAACTTATATTTTAAGACTAAATTAACAATCTTTTTATCATACTAAATTACAAAAAGTTAATTGGGGGTGGGTAGTTGAACAAAGAAATAAATTCACAATTTACTATAATTAGTAATGTTAATTTTTTCATGGTATTTATATAATCTATGCATTTTTATCAATAACTTTATATAGCTTTTAAACATATATTGATTATATGAAATATAATCTTAAAGACAAATCATTTATTGGGGATTATACTTTACATATTAATGTAACTTCTAAAATGTGGGCTATAGTTATTATGCCTATTCAAATTAGGGTGGATAATACTCATGGATTTGTCCATATACATTTTTCACATAAAGGAAAACATCATAAAATTGGTAAATCAAATTTTGATGAAATATATGAAATAATTGTGAATCACGTTGAAAATAATGAAATTATAAGCAAAAAAAAGATATGGGGGGAGTTGTCATGACCGTGATAAAAATGGTGAGATTTGTTAAAGGAGAAGACAAAATAAAAGAATTTAAAGAAAAATATGGTTCAATAGAGAATTTGAAAAGAATATTGGATTCTTCTGAGGGGGATATGTTAAATGAATTAGATCTGGAAAATTGGGAGCATTATTCATCAAATCCTGAAGAATTATTGCAGGAGGGAAAGACAGTTTTTGTTGAAAATTTGAAATTAAGTAGTCTGGATTTTGAATTATTGCATCAAATAAAAAATAATTCTCCAGCTTCAATTAAGGAATTAGCGAGTTTACTCAATAAAGAAGTGAGTACGGTTCAGAAAAAAGCGAAATGTTTAGAAAAAGAAGGGTTAATACAGTTTAAATTAGGATCAAAAAATCGAAGGATTCCAATTTTAAATTATGATAAAATAGAAATTCCTATATGAAATAGATATTACAGTTCATGGCATTGCTTTTTACAAATTAAATTGTTACTATATCTCTTTGAATTGAATTTTATAGAACTGTAATTCTTATTTTTTAAAAATAATATTTGTAATTATCTTTTAATTAAAATAAAATTATTTAATTAATTTATTATAATCATTATGGTTATGTTTATCAACTATTAATTTAATTATATCTTATAGTTAAAGTTGCACATATTTATTAAATTTAATTCAGTTAATTGAAAATTCGAATATGCCCAATTTGAAAATACTGCTTGTGACCCAACTCAATAATTTAAAAAAAACTCTTAAATAGATTTAATCAAAGTCTTGATGGTTTAATAGTTAATAATGGAGGATTATAATGAAAATGATTAGAAAAAAAGGTGAAGTAACTAAGTTTCAGATATTATATGAAATATCTAAGAGAGAATGGTTTCTTCGTCAAAAAGATATAGCTGAACGTTTGGATATGACAATTCAAGGTATTTCAGAAAATTTAAAAACTTTAGTTGAAGAAGGTTATATTACAACTGTCAATGGAAGAGCTCCTTATTCACTCACTTTTAAAGGTATTGATAAGATTAAAAAGGAAGCACTGGATCTTAAAAATTATAGTGATGGGATTTTAGCAAATATGGATTATTATAAGTCTACCTGGCCAGCAATAGCTTCTGAAGATTTGGAAAAAGGAGAGAATGTAGGACTTTATATGGATGATGGAATTCTTTATGTTAGAAAAACAAGAGAAAGTGCAAATGCAATAACGGCATCGTCTGGAAAGAAAAATGAGGATGTTGCATTAGAAAGTCTTAATGGTACGATTGAGATAAATGAAGGCAATGTGCTTGTAATAGCTATTCCTAATGCAAAAGATGGTGGATCAAAAGCTACGGATTTAGAGTTAATAAAGGAAGTACATGGTTCAGGATTTAGAAAGTGGGATGTTAATAAGGACTTTGATAGGATTGGTGTTTTAGGAACTGTAGGTTATGCAGTATGTTTAAAATTAGAAATTCCAATAGATATTGAGTTTGCTGTTACTAAATCAACTGTTGAAGCAACAAAGAAAGGATTAAATGTTTTGGTCTTTGTAGTGGGTAAAATGACTAAAAATGTTATTAAAGAGTTAGAATCTAATAAAATTAATTACTATTTTTTAAATGCTCATAAAAAACAAGATTAAATTTTAATTTTACCAATTAATAAATAAATTCTTAAATCATTAGGTTATAGAAAAATTATTAATAAAAATACTTAAATCAGTTTTTAAAAATTAACATTATTATTTAAAGATATTATCATTTAATATAATAAAAAATAAACAATTTATAAATAAACATATAAAAGACGATTTTAATGGAAAATGAATTACAAAAATTACCTCTTGGGATTCAATCTTTTGAGGATTTAAGGACAAATGATTATCTTTATGTGGATAAAACAAAAGAGATTTTTAAACTTGCTAAAAACGAAAAATCATATTTTTTATCACGACCAAGAAGGTTCGGCAAATCATTACTCGTCAGTACTCTTGAAAAT
>JAISTD010000040.1 GCA_031272765.1 Candidatus Methanovirga australis
AACTGGTATATTCTTAACAGCTTCACGTGCAGTGAATTCACTTTCACATAAAATATAAGTTTTATTTGAACCATTAAGATAATCAGCATAAAAATCATATAATGATTCGTTTTTAGGTAATAATGATTGTTCATTAGATATTTGCTGCATGAATTTATAAACCATTATTAAACTTATATTATTTTTTTTCTCAACAAAATGACGAACCACAGGATCAGTTATATTTTCTAAATCATTAATCTGTTGTGATTCTAATATTTTACTTCTGAAAACATCTTGGAATGTTTTTTCTTGTGAGTTAAAAGCACTTGCAGGTGTCAAACTTAATAATATTATTGCAAGTATGCTCAAACCCATTACTTGTATTTTTCTCATTTAACGCACTCCTTTGAATTGAAAAAAAATTTACCAATCATATGGAATTATGAAAAAAGAATTTTTTATCAATGTGATATTCAAAACCTCTTGTGAGATGGTTTGGTTGAAATAATCAACTGATGTTTGAGTGTGATTGTATGTAACAAAAGCATAATCAGTATTAATTAAATCATAGATTATTTCCCTCTGTAAAAATTCTCCATTATTATTATATCTGTAATAATTCATATCTTTATTCACATAAAACTGTTCAAAAGATATTCTATTATGTGCAGGCATAACATATTGATAGGATTGGTAGGAAATAGAATCACCAGCAGGAGCATAACCCACAATTTTATACCCATTCACACAACTAATACTACAAATAGCTGAAACAGCTATTAAACCAATTGCAAATAATATTTTTTTATTCATATTCATTTATAAACCCCCTAAATGTATATATATAATTAAAAAAGGATTATTTTTAGCCTCCAGTTGCCTTTTTGGAGGATTATTATTTTGAATTATCTTTTTTTATAATAAAAATATATACCTAAAATACCTCCTAAAAATAATATGACTAATGGAAAACCAGTGTTAGCCAAACCTCCAAAAGATTCTCCAAACCAATCAACAATACCATTTTTCACACCATCAACAGAATTAACAGTATTATCAGTGCTATTAGTGGTATTGGATGTACTGTTATTATCCGGTACTGGCATAGGATTGAGATTAATTTTAAAATCATTAGATGAAGGTAAAAAATTCACATTTACACCATACACATCATCTTCTATAGCACCCTCAAACACAGCTGATACATTAATATCTTCTGAAATATTATCAAAATGATGATAAATATAACCATTATCAGTTGTACTGATTATTGAATCTCCACCATTGATAATAAGTTCCATTGGTTGATTATCTACAGCATAACCATACTCATCCACCAATCTAACACTAAAATCTAAAGAATCACCATTATTCACAGTAAAATTCTCACCTTGAATACTTGTACTAACATTGTAAATCACATCATCTTGTGTTATAGTTAAATAATTTCCATTTCCAAAATAATTGTATCTTGAATTATAACTTGTACCACCAAAAGCAATACTAATAGTAAACTTATTATCTGGAATATTTCCATAATTAGCCAAGTTAGTACTGAATTCTGATATAGAACCATTGGATGCATAAGTTTGACCTAAATAAGTACCTATACCTGGTAATTCTGTACCTTCATGAAAAACTTTGAAATAATATCTAATAGAACCATCTCTTGGCACTTCACCATTTATACCTGGAACAACATTGACTCCTAACCACAAATTTTTATTTGAACTTTCATACACCCCAAAAACATTACCACCCCATCCACCACTTGTTTGCTGAGTATTTATGTCTTGATAATTATATGTTGTACTTGCCAAAACCAAACCACAAGTACAAAAAAATGAATCCTAACATGAATAAAATCCTATTTTTACTAATTTTCATTTTTAATACCTCCAAAAACAAATATATATATTATATTTTTTGTAAAATCTTATATTATATTTTTCGATTTACAAAAGCCCAATTTTCTTATAGTACCAATATGTAAACACTCCCAAAAAGAAAAACACTATTGCTGTAATCACCAACATTTAGTTACAAAAATTCATCTACGGAGCATGGCTCCGTAGAATTCTTTTTGTGTTTTTTGTTAAAGGTGCAACAGGAGCAACTGCTGCACAAGCAGATAAATTTGCAGGAGCAGCAGCTAATTTAGGGACTAAGATAATAGCAATGGGTTATAGTGAAGATGTTGCAAATCAAGGAATGCTATCTCTTACACGTGGTATAGGAGGTGCGTTTGCTGCATTAGATCAGTTTGGTTTAACAGCGGAGAACTTAAAAAGCACTGGTTTATGGTCAGGTATGGAAGATGATGTTGACGGATTTATAGCTGCTTTAGAAGCAGCTACAGGGGACACATCGAAGTTTATGAATACTTTCACTGGTTCAGTGGCAACACTTAGTAAAGAATTCGCTGTTTTTTCAAGGAATGCGTCAGGTGGAGTATTTGATGCATTAAAAGGGATGATACAAACTTTTAATAATGCTGATCCCGCAATAAAAAACTTTGTTTTCACTCTTGCAATGCTTGGTGGAGGATTCACTGCAGCTGCATCAGCCATATTGCCATTAGTTCAATTAACACATGGTTTATCAGCATTAAAACAAATGGGTTTATCAAATATTCCAATCATAGGAGGATTAGCTGATAAATTAGGTTTGCTAAGTAAAGAATCTAAGAATATAGATAAAATAGGGAAAGAATTAGAAGGCACCAATAATTCATTAAACAAATTAAACAATCTAAAAATTAATGTGAGTAAGAATATCATTAATGTTTTAAAGGGTGCAGCTATAGCACTTGTAGCAATCGGTGCAGCACTGGTAGTGTTTGTAGCTGGGTTACTCGCAATAGCAGTTGCGGGTATTGTATATAAAAGTATTGAGCCTCAAGTTAAGGCGGGTGTTGAAGCTGTAATGACTACTCTACCCACATTATTAGTCTTAGGTGGTATTGCTGTATTGCTTGCATTAATTGGTGGGCTGGGGCTTGAAACTATACCCGCAATGTTGGCTGGTTTAGTAGTTGCTCTTGCAGGGATTGGATTAGCATTACTTACATTAATTGGTTCATTATACATGCTCGCACAATTTGGCTCAGCAGCAGCACCATACTTACCAGCTCTCACAATAACTGATCAAGTATTAAGTCAATTATCAACCACCCTACAATCATTAATTATTTCACTTGCATTATTGCTTGCTGTTGACTTCCTAATTATCGGTATAACAATAGCTGAATGGGCAAACAAAATATTATCCTTCTTTGGTGAAGATAGTTATACACTTATGAGTTCAGCACTCCAAAGAGTCCAATCAGTTAGTAATGCTATTATAGATAACCCAATCAATCCACCACCCGACATAAGCGGTGGATTATATGGTGTAGTCAATACTATTAAGAATCTAAACATAGCCAGTTATGAACTTGCAGCTGCTGGGTTCCTTGATTTAATTAATAGAATATTGAAAGCTCTTGGAAGTGAACCAGGTACATCAATATCAAACGCACTCAAAGCAGTACAGAAAGTGTCAGATGCAATAACAAATAACCCAATCACTGTTCCCAATGATCCCAGCGGTAGAATAAGTCAAATAACACAAATAGTTCGCAATATCAAGTCTAAATCAGAGGAATTACAAAATGCTATTAATGATTTAATAATAGTGGATAGTAGCAAGTTAACGGGTGTAATCAACTCTATTAACAGTGCCTCAGATAAAATCAATGGTGGAGGAGGCGGAGCACATAGCACACCAACAGGGCGAGCATCAAGTTTAGCAGCTGCTATTACCCCAATCACAGATTCATTATTGAGTGTAGCTAATGTGCGTAGTGATCGTACAGTAAGATATGATTTAAGTTTCAATCATGAAGTTACAGGAACAGATACTTTAGGTGATTTATTTGCAGCTAAAATAAGAGAAGTATTAGGAAGTAGTGCTAATATCAATCATACAGAAATTTTTAAATCTTATTTAGAAAGCAGAGAGTTTATACAATTTTTACATCGAGTTATCTGAAAATCCAACAAAGATTTAGTTTTTGAAATTGATTTTTGAATTAATAACTCTACTATTTGTCCAATCCCAACTTGGAGTAAAAACAGAAGCCATATTGAAAACAAAATGTACTATGGTAACTCCAATACCTACTTTGACAAGTTTATAATCAATTTTAGGTTCGTTTATAGCTATTTCCTCATCAAAAGGTTCTATAGGATAATCGAAAGATGGTTCTACAATTCCATCAGCAAAAGGTTCTAAAATCTCATCAAAAGGTTCTAACTCATCAAAAAGACGAATAGGTCGTATTTCAGTTAAAGGAGGTCTAACATCATCAGGAGCCTCAATAGTTAGAACAGACCAATCTGAAAACGAATTAAACTTAACAATCAACCTATCACAAACCAAATCAAAATTTTCAACAGAAAGAAAATCAACAATTTCAAAATGCTGTAAAATAGTAGTCGAAACATCAAAACTATTAGCAATGAGAAGAGTAGAACGAATTATCATACGAAATTGCTCACCTAAACCTTCCTCCCCCCACAAACGATATTGCTTATACAATTCAAAACCAAAATCCCTAAAATCCTCCAAATTATAACCATTCAGTGAATGTGGAAACTGATACAACAATGTGTAAAAATGATTTTGAATAACAGACACAAGCAAAACTTGATTACTAGTTAAAGAACTAAATAAAATACCTGTCCTTGCTAAAAATCTTTGAAAAATATTTAATAATAAATGACCCTTCTCATGATCATAATAAGTCATCATATCATATAAATTTTGCCTTAAAATAGTTTCAAAAACATATAAACTATCTACTAATTCAAATCTCTGTGATTCATGATATGGAACAATAAAATCATTAATCATATAAGGATCGCCATTTTTAGTTAAGACTCTGCTTGGTAACAATGCAGGGACATGTTCAACAAAAGCAACCCTTAAAAACCCATTAATAAACTGTGTTCTTTGCTCTACAGACAACCATCTTGTCTCTAATGCATATTTTGCATTCAATCTTGAGC
>JAISTD010000125.1 GCA_031272765.1 Candidatus Methanovirga australis
GACATTGTAAAAAATTCAGTGGGTGGCATGGTGATGCCGATGTAAAAATAAATCTAAAAAATGTTATATTGGCATAATATTTAAATAGGAGAAAGGATATTAATTAATATCATGTTAACAAAAGAAATCCAATCTCCAAATAGTAATTTGTCTGTTCAAGTATATAACTTTAACGGCACTGAAAGATTTGTCTTAGAAGACGATAAATTGTACTTAGAGAACAATTTTGACTTATCAGTCCATCAACACTTTGAACAGTTAGTTGGTAAAGAATTAGAGTTAATTACTGAAAATCTTCGATTTTCATAATTACAAAAATCTTCGATTTTTGGTAATTTACACAGATCCTGATCCAGTGTGTCCCAAATGTGGTTTGTATATTACTACTAAGTATGGTAAAGGCGATAGACTCATTAATAAGAACTATCCAGTTAAAGTAACCATATATCGTTGCAAATGTGGAGGTTTATACAGAACACCATTGACCAATTTCGTGGATAAGCATTGTAATTACACACATGATGTTAAAAAGATGGGGTTAACTGTTAATTTCTTTGAACATGTGTCTTTAGCTAATATCACTGGATTAATAGGGTGTCTTCATGGAGTCGTTCCTTCAAGACAAATTATCTATAATGAACTTAGGAAATATTATGGTAAATTGAAAATAAAAGGCAAAAGGAAGTTGTCTGGTAATTATGCTTATGATGAACAGTATATAAAGCTGAATGGAGTTAAATACTATATTTTAGCATTATTTGATATTGAACTCAATGTACTGGTTGACTACCATATAAGCGATAAAATAGGAAAAAAAGAAGTCAATGACTTTATTAAGAGATCCACACATCAACAAAAGAAAATTTCATTAACCACTGATGGAAAACC
The DNA here is from genome assembly GCA_031272765.1 of Candidatus Methanovirga australis. Taxonomy (GTDB): domain Archaea; phylum Methanobacteriota; class Methanobacteria; order Methanobacteriales; family Methanobacteriaceae; genus Methanovirga; species Methanovirga australis. The sequence continues at coordinate 889 of JAISTD010000125.1, forward strand.
TATGTATAAAAATATTGCTGATGAATTAGGATTTATACATAATTTATGCATCTTCCACATTATAAAAGATGTTAAAAAGATTGTAAACGATAAAATGAAGAGTAAAAAGTTAGATGAAAATCAGAAAACAGAATATTATGATGCAGGTGAGATAATATTGAAAATATTCCATTCTAAATCCTATAAAAAAGCAAACAGTAAATTTAAAAATTTATTGAAACATTTGGATAAAATACCGAAGGAATTTGTTGATCTTGTTAAGAACAAGATTAAACCTATACTTTCAAAGTTACAAGACATCTTCAATTTGATTTCCTACCAACCACAAATAATAAATTAGAAAATTACTTTGGTGTGACTTTGCCTCGTCATTTGAAGAAGTTATATAAGACTATTGAAAGTATTGAAGTTTATTTAGATCTTCAAAGGGTTAAATGGGATCAAAATCATGGAAAAATTATTTCACCCACTGAATTTTTTACATAGTCAAAGTTTTTCATAATTCTTCTCGAAATGTTCATGATTAGATAAATCAATGTATATTCTGTTTTTAAGATAAGTAGGAGAATAAGGCTTTCCTTTGTCATCACATTCTGCAATTATTGGAACAAACTTTTTTTGAGATACATCTTCATAAATTTCAGGACTAATAATCTGAGTTTCTGTACCAACTCCTCCTTTTCGATTATCAGCTTTCTCAGCATAATTTTTATCCAATATAATAAGCACTTTATTTATATCTTTAGATTTAACCATCTTTTCCATAAATTCGTCTTTATCTTGACCTTCACTTAATTCCCACTTATCAATATGAACTTCTACACCATCAGAGGTCAAACGATTAGCTAAATCCATTACCCAGTCAATATGACTATCATTTGTCCAGCTGTAAGATATAAATATTTCGGGACTTATTATTTTGTTATCGATATTTTCCATATTATTTCTCCAATCAAAATATTTTTATTAACTTAATCTTTTAGTTATCTAACTTTACTTTATTTTTAATTGATAATGTAACACCATCATAACCAGGGAATAGATATTCTTCAGAGTACTTGTTAAGATATAATTCATTCAATATTTCTTTTTTATATTTTCCAGGAATGATAAATTTGTAGAATATTTTTTCATTATTTTTAATAATAAAAGGTTCTCTCCATTCATCAAATAACTTATACTTCTCAATCTCTTTTGTATCATTTTCAACTCTACTATTCTCCAACCATTTTACTACTATTTCATCTAAACTTCCTTTATCTATATGGTAATAATCACTTTCACTACTACTAAACCCCAATGTACCTTCATGTGTATTCCTCCATATAGTAAATATTCCTTGTTGTTCTCTCAATCTTGGATTTATATTGTATTCTGGTCTATAAAAAATTAAATTTAGTGGTAAAATAGTATCATCTCTAAGTCTATTATTAAAGACATTGAAATAATGATCTTCAAATATTTTGCGATTAAGTGCCCACAAAACACAATCACATTCATTATCTTCTTTATATAGTACACCAACTGTTGCAAAATACAATGCAACATTATAATCTTCTGTCCAATCTAATGCTCTGGTAGGTAATCCATGATGTCTTGCCAAAGACATGGCTTCAATAAAATAATCGTTCCATAAATAGTTTACATATTTATCTTCTCTAACATTATGAACAGTTATATTTCTCTCTTTGTTATAAGGGATTTTTAAACCTGACTTATCAGCTAAATCAAGAAATTTTAGTAGGACATGTTTCTCTTTTTCATGATGTATTTTATCCATAGTATGATGTGATAAAAGAAGGTTATTATGACCTGATTCAGATTCTAAAAATTCCAAATTTAAACCGTTTAATACATTATTTCTAAATTCATTAGTAGTGAAAGCTCCATCTGAATTTTTAAGTACTGTTTTTTGTCAATTATCCCAATATCATGCATATTTTCTTTATTAAATTGATATTTAAAATTAAAATTAGAATGTTCTATGTAATCATTTATCATGGCATTTTTAAAGTCATTTAATATTTTATCTCTTTTAGAATCTGCATCTGGTTCTTCAATTCTTGATGAAACAGATCTTAAAAGATATTCAGTATTAATAGAATCTTTATTGTTATTTTTAATTCTTAAAGAAGAAGGTATTAACTTATATGAATCTTTTTTAAGTCCTCTAAAGATGTAATTCTCTCTTAAATCTGGAAAATCATCTTTTCCTCGAATTAAATTAAAAATTTCATCCACATCTTTAATTTTATGAGTTTTAACATATTTTTCACAAATATTATTATTTAATGCCATATCTTCTCCTTCTTTTATATTTATCTAAAATTTAATCCTTACATTGGAACCAAACTTTAAAACACAACCCATTATCTTCATTTAGATCTTTTCAAATTTGTTATATTATAGTAAATTGCGAATTTATTTTTTCATTTTCAACTATTTTTCAAGTAACTTTTTATATTTTATCATAATAAAAAAAATCATTAATTTAATCTTAAAATATAAATTAATTATTAATTACAATATTATTTTATTAAATTAATTTTAATAATATTATTTATAAAAAATAGACATTGTAAAAAATTCAGTGGGTGGCATGGTGATGCCGATGTAAAAATAAATCTAAAAAATGTTATATTGGCATAATATTTAAATAGGAGAAAGGATATTAATTAATATCATGTTAAC
>JAISTD010000100.1 GCA_031272765.1 Candidatus Methanovirga australis
TATTTTCATGATATTAATTGATATCCTTTCTCCTATTTAAATATTATGTTCATATAACTTTTTTGGATTTATTTCTCAGTCGGCATTAACATGCCACCCACTGAATTTTTTACAGTGTCGAATAGTTTTAAAATTTTTAGAAAAATATGATTTTTATATTATTATTGTTGTTGTTTCGAAAGATTTAAATAATACTTTATCATAAAATTATAATAATGTAATAAATATAATTTAAATGATAATAAAATATTATGATTTAGAAGAGGTAAAAATATGATAGAGGCAGTGGTTTTAACAGGAATAATTATAGCAGTGTTAGTTGGAGCAGTGTATGACATTAAAAAAGGTTTAATTCCAAATAAATTAAATTTTTCTTTAATATCTGTTGGAATAGCTATTAACATTATATTATCGATAAAATATGGGAATATTAAATTCATTGAATTTTCATTATTAAATGGTATTATAACTTTTATATTTGCTTACATCCTATGGAAATTAGGGTTTTGGGGTGGAGGAGATGTGAAATTAATAACAGCAATAGCTATTTTCCTTCCTTTCAATCCAATGTCATTGGAGTATAATTTATTAAATATCCATATTCCAGTAATAGCTATTTATCCATTCATATTGACCATATTTTTAAATAGTGTGATTCTATCTTTACCCTTCTTACTATTTTATTTAACAGCGATTTATCTTAAAAATAATAAAGTACATTTAAGTTTATTTATTAAGAATATTAGAATGATTTTTAACAAAAAAAGCTTAATAAAGACAATCCTTATTTTTAAAGAAAATATTTTAAAATTAAAAACTTTAAAGATAATTATTTTATCAATATCTATTTCAATTTTACTCACTTATACTAAAAATGGAATAAATGGAGGAATAAGTATATTTAACTTGTCTTTCAAATGGTTTTTATTGTTGTTAATTCTTTTTATTTTTTCAAAATTATTTATATGGTTATTTAAACATTTTAAAAGATTTATATTAAATAAAACAAAGTTAACTATTCCTATAACCAATATAAAAGAAGGAATGATAATACAAAACTTAGAAGTTCCAAAAAAGATTGAAAAAGAATTGAAGACCGTGTTAAAAAGTTTAAAAATAGATCATACTGATAAGGAACAGCAAACGAACGAGATAAAAAATGATTCTCAATTAATAGCTAACTCCAAATATGCTTCTGGAATATTTGAAGATGAAGCTGAATTCTTAAAAGAATTGGAAAACAAAGGATTGATTAAAAATAGAGTAGATATTAAAATCACAGTTCCTTATGGACCTTCCCTGTTTGCTGGTCTTATAACTGGAATAATATTTGGGGATATATGTTCTTTATTAATAGATATTATAAAAAATATTATTCTAAAATCAATGTTTTAAAATCAAATTATGGGTTAATTATGATAAAAGATAATAAAGGACAGTTATCAGTTGAATACTTATTAATATTTTTAATTAGTATTTTAATTTTAATAGCTATTACATTACCTACATTAGAGTTTGGAATTAGCAACTCATTGGATATGATGAATATTATTAAAACAAAATCAGAAATTGTAAAAATTACTGAAGCCATCAACACTATTTACTCAAATTGCATAGGTTCTAAAAAAACAGTGATTATAGATATTCCTAAGGATACTACTCTTTATTTCAGTTTTAAGAGTGTTTACTTTGATTATTTACTAAGTGATGGAAATATGAAAAGAATTTATCTAAATTGTGATTATCCTGATTTAACCAACACTATTACACTCTCTAAAGGCATAAATAAAATTAATGTAGAATGGTCAGTTAATAATGATAAAATTGAAGTGAAACACATCGGATAATTCTTATTAACTTAGTGATTTAATTCTTATGATTAATCTTATGATTTGATTAATAAATATTATATTTTAATCTCATCTTTAATCTCATTTTTTGATAAAATGGACTTATATAATATCATATATCTATTTAACGATAACCAAATCATTATTTTTGATTATTTAGGATTAATTTTCTCTATTTTGCATTTTACTTTGGTTAAAGTGTTTTTTTCGTTGATTTTAACATCTTTGAATGCTAAGGCAAGTAAAATCACAAGAAATTTCTTTTTTTCATAAAGTCTATAATATTGTTTTTCATGGATTTGATTTAAGGCTTCATCAACTAACTCATTAAGGGGTTTTCTTTGGTTTTGTGTGTATTTTACTTCACAGACGACGACATGTTCTTTATCTCTGAAAGTGGCATCAATTCTTCCTTGGCTAATAGCTACCTCACCTTTAGTTTTAAAGCCCATATATTCTAAGAGTTTTAAGAATATTGTTTGTTTAAGTTTCCATCTGTCTCTTTTGTTGGTAAGGTTAAGGTAATATGGTATCTCACCAAACTGTATCTCTAAATAATCAGCTAAACTCTCACAATCACCATTTTTAATATCCTCCCATAACTGCTTATGAGAGTTAATAATATCTTCTTCAACTTCATCAATGTATAGATCAAGAAGATTATTTTTATAAGCTTGTTTAACTTCAAAATTAGGGATTTTAAGAGAATAATAAATTTCATCATTTTCAATAAATTCTTCTTCTATTGTTAAATAACCTGCCTGGAAAAGTAAAGTAGTCTCATTAATGTTATCTGGATCAATGGCATCTAAATCAGTTTCTTTTAATATTGTTGGTTTGAAATAGTTTTCGGTTATTTTTTTGTTTTTGAATATTTCTGCTATGAAGCTTGGTGTGCCTGTTGAAAACCAAAAACTCGAAAATTTCTTTTGTGATAATGCTTTGAGAGTGGAATTGGGATTGAAAACATTTTTGATTCCATCCCAACTATAACCGTCATAGAAGTAATTAATTCTTTCTATCGCTTCATCAAAGCTATAGTTATTCTTATCTGCCAAGATTTGGATGTGGTTATGGTAGTATTTTTTTAGTTCTTCGTGTGTTATGCCACAAATTGTTGAATAATCTTCATCTAATGTGAGCTCTGTTAAATTATTGAATTTTGAGAATATGGATGTTTTTGTGAATTTGCTGATTCCTGTAATGAAGACAAACTTAATGAACTTTTCAGAATTCTTTAAAACATTGTAGAAGTTTTGTAATATTTCACGGTTTTCATCAGCTAACTTATTATTATTTATATTGTTGATTATTGGTGCATCATATTCATCAATTAAAACAACGATTTCATTAGTTTTACTAAGTTTTGATAATTCTTCAATTAAATTCTTAAATTTAAGCATGTAGGATTTTTCTTCACTCAATTCAACATTGTTCTTTTTAGCAATATCGTTAATCAATCCTAAAATATCTTTTTCTAAATTTAATGAACTGCTATTCAACAAATCATTCATATAAATTCTTAACACTGGATACTCAATCCATTCCTTCCAATTATCATGAATATAAGTGTTTTTAAATAAGTTTTTATTGCATTGAAAGAAATTCTCTAAGGTTGAAACAAAAAGTGTTTTTCCAAATCTTCTTGGTCGGGATAGAAAATAATATTTTCTACCTTGATCCAGCATTTTCTTTATGAACTTTGTCTTATCAACATAAATTTTATCTTGTTTAATTATATCATCAAACTCAGATAAACCTAAAGATAATTTATTCATAATGTCTTCTTTTTCCATTATTAATCACCAAAATATAATAATCTGTTAGTTTAAATATTTAATAATATAATTTATATAATTTAATAATTAATAGTTTAATCCTATAGTTTAATATTGCCTGGTTAATAAATCATGTTTTTTTTTAATATAGATTATTTTTTCAGGAGTTTATTAGTTCTATTTTGCATTTTACTTCGGTTAAAGTGTTTTTTTCGTTGATTTTAACATCTTTGAATGCTAAAGCGAGTAAAATCACGAGAAATTTTTTATTTCTATAAAGTCTGTAGTATTGTTTTTCATGGATTTGATTTAAGGCTTCATCAACTAATTCATTAAGGGGTTTTCTTTGGTTTTGGGTGTATTTTACTTCGCAGACAACAACATGTTCTCCATCTCTGAAAGTGGCATCAATTCTTCCTTGGCTAATAGCTATTTCACCTTTGGTTTTGAAGCCCATGTATTCTAAGAGTTTTAAGAATATTGTTTGTTTAAGTTTCCATCTGTCTCTTTTGTTGGTAAGGTTAAGGTAGTATGGGATTTCACCGAATTGTATTTCTAAGTAATCAGATAAGCTTTTGCAGTCACCATTTTTAATATCTTCCCATAGTTGCTTATGAGAGTTAATAATGTCTTCTTCAACTTCACTTAAATAAAAATCAATTAAATTATCTTCATAGGCTTGTTTAACTTCAAAATTAGGGATTTTAAGGGAATATGATTTCTTATTGTTTTTGTCTTTAAATTTTTTATCAATTGTTAGATAACCGCCTTGAAAAAGCAATGAAATATCCTTTATTTTTAATGGGTCGATTTCGTTTAAATCACTTTCACTTAAGATAATGTTTTTAAAATCCATGTTCATTGTTCTTTCTTTCAGTATATTTACTAAGAAGTGTGGTGTGCCTGTTGAAAACCAGTATTGTGAAAATTCGCCATTTTTTAATGCTGATAGTGTGGAGAATGGGTTGAAGACCTTTTTTTCTCCATCAAAGCTGTAACCATCATACCAATGATTAAATTCATTTATTACTTCATTGTAGTTTATGTTGTTTTTCTCAGCAAAAGCATATAAATAGTTTTGATAATTTTCTATTAATTCATCGTGAGTTATGCCACAAATAGTGGAATAGTCATTTAGTAATGTTATGTCTGTTGGGTTGTTTAGTTTAGAGAAAATTGATGTGTGTATGAATTTACTAATTCCTGTTATGAAAATGAAATCAATGTATTCATCCGAATTTTTTAATCCTAAATAAAAGCTTTGAAGTGTTCTACGATTAGCATCAACTAAATCTTTATTATTTATGTTATCTAATATTGGAGTATCATATTCATCAACCAAAATAACAACTTTTTTGTTATATTTCTTATAAATTTTAAGTATTAATTCTGTTAATTTATCATTAGGGTATTCTCCCTTAAGTTTGATTGAAAAATCTTCTGCTATTAAATCCATATGGAAACTTAAAGAGTTGATAAATTTTTCATGATTTTCATTAAATGGTTTTGATAAATCCAAATGTATTATTGGATATGATTTATCCCAGTTCCAATGATCATAAATATAAAAACCTTCAAATAATTCTCTACTCCCAGAGAAAAGACTTTTCAAAGTGCTGACTAATAAAGATTTTCCAAATCTTCTTGGACGAGACAAGAAAACTATTTTTTCATTATGTATTAATTCATGAATTTCCTTTGTTTTATCAACATATAAGTAGTTGTTTTCTATTAAAAACTCAAATGTTTGTGTACCTACACAAATTTTTTTTAAATCTTTAGGTTTTGAAAATTTTTCATTGTCATTATATTTCATGATAACCTCTCAAAATATTTTTAAAATATATGAGTCAAATCTATTTCCAAGTTTTTCACTACAATATCTTCTATTGATAAAATATTCTTTGGTTTGTATTGTTTATAAAATTTCTGATTTAAATATGTAAAAAATTAGATGATTAAATATAATTTCTTTAAAATTTTATTTAATAAGTAATATTTATTTAAATATTATAAAATTAATTAATTATTATTTATTTAATTATTTAAGTGAAAAATTATTTATTAAATAGAAAAAACTATAAATTTAACTGAGGCTGTAAGTTTTTATTATATTGTGTTTTTTATCTTTTATTATATTATTATTTTATCTATAAATTATTAAAAATCCAGAATTGTTGTTGCAAAGGATTTTATTAACTTTATTCTATTTAATAGTTCATATTTCTCATTTTTTACTTCATAATGATTTATCGTAATATTTATTCTATCATATTTTATGAGGTTGTAAACTTTTGTGGAGTTTTTTCTTATATTGCCTCATTTTCCATGAATAAAGCTAAATACTCTAATAACCCATTACTTGTCCTGAATTTTCTTGTGGTTTCTGATTTCTTAGTTTTACTATAGTGTTGCTCTGCTTGATTCGATGTTCTGGGTATGAAATTGTCAACAGTGAACTCTATAAGACTTTCAAAGTTAGGAACTATCTTTTTCATTAAAATTTTCACTATTACCTCTGGTAATCTATCTAACTTTTCTAATAATCTTTCATACCTCTTTAAACACTCATTCTCATCATAAGTTCTGAATATATTATTAATTTCTGTCAAATATCTCACAATTACTGAAAATCTTCGATTACTGAAAATCCTTTGGATTTTCATAATTACAAAAATCTTCGATTTTTGGTAATCTACACAGATTCTGATCCAGTGTGTCCAAAATGTGGCTCTCACATCACTGCCAAGTATGGTAAAGGCGACAGACTCATTAATAAGAACTATCCAGTTAAAGTAACCATATATCGTTGTAAATGTGGAGGTTTATACCGAACACCACT
>JAISTD010000220.1 GCA_031272765.1 Candidatus Methanovirga australis
GTTATCATGATATTAATTGATATCCTTTCTCCTATTTAAATATTATGTTCATACAACTTTTTTTGTATTTATTTCTCAGTCGGCATTAACATGCCACCCACTGAATTTTTTACAGTGTCCAGAAATTATGTCAAGGACTAATTTTCTATGTTTTAAAAAATCATAGCAACTGAAAAATTATTTGGTTGGAATTTTTATGATGTTGCTTGGTTTTTCGATTTCTGATAGGTTGTGGGTGATGATTATGATTGTTTTGTTGTTTTGGATTTTTTTAAGAACACTATTCATAGTTTTTCTTGTTTCCTCATCAATGGACTTCATTGCTTCATCCAATAATAAAATAGGTTTTTTGTTTATTAATGCTCTTGCTAAAGCCACTTTTTGTCTTTCACCACTGGACAATAGTTGCCCTGATTCACCAACATCATAATCATAACCCTCTTCATGATTTTTAATGAAATCCTCTAATTCAACCAAGTTGCAAACTTCCTCAACATCACTTTTTTCAGCATTCAAATTACCCACAATGATATTTTCATATATTGAACCTTTAAATAGGTATGGGTTAGAGAATACAATGGATATATGGTTGAATAAGTTTTTTTGCTCTATATTGTTTATGTTTTGTCCATCGATGGTTATCTTTCCTTTATCTGATGTTAGTATTCCGCAGATTAACTGCATTATTGTGCTTTTACCTGTGCCATTATCTCCAACAAGATAATTTAAACCTTTATAAAATTGATTGTTAAAATCTTTTAGGATTATTTTCTCACCATAAGCAAAATCAACATCTTCAAAAGATATTGTCCCATCTTTGAAGTTTAACTTTTCATAACTTGTCTCTTTAATGTCTTTATCTATTATCTCTTTTATTCTATCAATTGCTGGTGTGGAAGATTTATACATGTTCCAAAATGATGAAAATTGTGATATTGGTGCGAAAAACATTGAAATGTAAGATAAAAATGCTGTGAATATTCCTATACTTAATGTTCCTTTAAGAACCATATCTCCACCGAAAATTATGAATAATATTGTTGGGATTGCAACAACAAAACTATTGAATGAAGCATTAGCAGATGAAATCTTAGTAAAACCCATTGAAGTAGAATAATACTCCTCATTAACTTTCCTGAACTTATCATTAGCCCAAGTATTCAGATTAAAAACTTTAATCATTGGAAAGATAGATATTAGCTCTTTTAAAATAGAAAGGATCTTTGCTTGAATCATTAAAAACTTTGTCTGATTTTTTTCTATTTTTTTGCCGAAATATAAGTTCAAAACCATAAATAACAAACCAGGACTAATTGTTATCAATGTTAAGTAAATATTGAAGTGGAGCATTATGATAAAAGGTAGTATGATGGTTATTATGCTTGTGAATATATGTGGAATAACACTTGATGAAATACCAACTGCCAACTGCACATTACCCATAACTCTTGTAATTAAATCCCCAGTATCATTACTCTGATAATTCTTCATTGAAGAAGACAAGATTATGGAAAATAAATACTGAGAAACTTCTCTGTACAAGCTATTATTCAGTCTACCCATCAAATAACTGTTTAAATAAGATGTAATAGCTGAAATAGCGAAAATAAAAAACATTCCTAAGATAACAAAATTTAAAAGTTGGAATTCTTTGTTAATAAAGATGTTATCTATAAGTATCTGGAAAAATAATGGATTAATAAAAGTGAATGAATATGATACTACACTCAAGAGTAAAATAGCTATGAAAACTACTGAATGTTTACGAACAAAACGATTGAAGAAAAAAACTAAATTATTTTTAAAAATCATCCTATAAAAACCTCTCTGTATTTACTATAATAACTATTTTCTATTAAAAAAAGTATTCAAATCGAGTATTTATACCAACTTAACATTTATTAAAAAAATTATTATTCATTTCTTTAAATTTTAATCTGAAAAGATCAGTATTTAATGTCTTCAATTTATACAAGATTTGGCTGTTTTATGTCCAACAATTTTTCTTTAAATTGATTTAAAGGCATTACTTCAGCACCCCATTTACATTTATCTCCAATTTTTTTATATTGTTTAATTCCACGAACAAAACAATTTAAACACAGGTTTTCATATTGGCAATCTTTACAATATTTCTCTTGTGGGATATCTAACTTTTCAATTTTTGAAAGATTATCATATATTTCTTCATCGAAGATGTTTCCTAAATAGAAGTCATTGATATTAGCAGAAGGGCATGGTTTAACATCTCCGTTTGGAGTTATTACAAGTGTATCAGTACCAGCTCCGCATTTATGTCCTGTTTTAGCTCTTTTAAATGCTTCATTAGTAACTTTAACATGTTCTGGATAAATATTCTCTACTTTTTTCATCTGATTTTGCATTTCAATCAATGTTTCACTATCATATTCAATATTATTACTTTCAGCACGACCAATATTCATAGATAATGAAGCATTAAATTGATTAACCTTATTTTCTTTAAGAAATTTCGCAGTTGAATAAATATCCTCTACATTCTCTTTTGTTATATTAAATGATACTATTGAGTAAAAAGGTTCAACTAACTTTAAAACTTTTATTAATGCTTCGTAAGAACAGTTTAAACCGTTAAATTTATCAACATATTCTTTATTTAAACCATTGAAGTTGAATTGTAAGTAAATTTTGTTTTTATACTTGTTAAATAATTCAATGTGTGTTTTGTTTATTAATGTTGCATTAGTTAAAATTTGAACCAAGTCGAATTTATTAAAAGCATATTCAAGCACTTCCAAAAAATTTGGATAAAGGAGTGGTTCGCCTCCACTAAAGTCAATGGCAATGACTCCATCAGAGGATAATTTATCTAAAAGTTTAAATAATTCTTTTTGATCTATATACTCACTACGATGACTTCCACTATTATTGTAGCAATGTTTACAATATAAATTACAATTATAAGTTAACTCCACTAAAGCACGGAAAGGTACATTATCATCAATATATTGGATAAAATTATTCTTTTGAGGAGTATCACTCCATTTAAAATAAATATTTTTATTTAGAAAGTCATTAACAGGTTTTTCAACTTCATCGATGGTTTCATCACTAAGTTTCATGAGATTATTCATCATATTATAATATGAGTCCCCTTCATTAATTCTTTTTAATATCATGATCGAATCATCATTCAGTTTCCCATATTTTTCTTTCATATTTACTTTATTGTAAATATAACTTGTTTTTTTACTTATACGAACTCCAAACTCCTCTTTTAATGTGTAATACATAAACATACCTCATAGCATTTCTTTTTTAATTCGACCAATTAAACAGTAGAATATTATATCAATTATTATTGCAAGTATTAATCCAATAATAGCTACCAAATCCATATTAATTTTTGAGAACCAATTGAATTTAGGCACTGCTGTGAAACCAAGAATTAAACCCACCATAAGAGCTGTGTTAAAGTATTCTATTGTTCTATGATCTTTAAATCTTAATACAACATAACTACTTATTATAATAACAGCAGAAATAATCATTGGATTTATAAATGACAGTATTATATTTTTTAAACTGAATACAGTTAAAAACACGATTCCCAATTTAATAACTCCTGAAATAAGAATCAAAACATTCATTATTAATATAAGTAAATATGAAGCTGTTATAATTGATAAAAAATTTGCAAACCATATTTCTTTTATTGTAATTGGTAGAACAAGCAATGGTTGAAAACCATTGATAGCTTTAACCTCAAAAAATCTTCTCTGAAGAAACTGAAAAGAAAAAACATAGAAAAAAATTCCAGAAAATACTGGAGTTAAAAAAATGAAACTCTCTACACCATAACCTTCTCCTTTACCAGCCGTGATTAAAATGATAGCAGGGATTAAAAATAGGATTAATAATATTCTTTTCAGATATTTTAAGTCGATATTCTCCTTAAATTCCTTTTTAAAGATGATTTTAACAATATTAAGATTCAATTGTCTCACCTACAAATGAAGTATAGACATCTTCAATATTATTATATTCTTCATTACTTTTCATAATATCTTCTAATTTTCCTTGAATTTGTATTTTACCATGATCAATGATGATTATGTTTGTGCATAGTTTGCGAACTTCTTCTAAATCATGAGATGATAAAAATATTGTGGAACCTTTTTCATGCAGTTCTTTTATTAGTTCACGGATTAATATTCTTGATTCAAAATCCACTCCACTTGTTGGTTCATCAAGTATAAGGACTTCAGGGTTGTGAATTATACTTTTAGCAAATGAAAGTCTTTTTTTCATGCCATTAGAGTACTCAGAAACTAAAATATTCTTAAGTTTCATTTTCTCCAATAATTCTTTTCCTTTATCTTCGGCTTCATCTTCACTTAAACCATGCAATTGTCCCCAATATTTAATATTGTCCATTGCTGTAAGATCTAAGTATAATGTATCATATTCAAGCATACAACCAGTTGATTTACGGATGGATAATGATGAGTTATTATCTTCGTAAAGATTAATTCTTTTTATTGTTACTTCGCCAGCATCGGCTTTTATTAATCCAATTAATAGTTTAATTGTGGTGGATTTTCCAGCTCCATTAGCTCCTAAGTATCCGGTTATGGTATTTTTTAGTATGGTAAAGCTTATATTGTCTAAAACTTTATCGTTGTTCTTATAACTTTTATCAACATTTTTTAACTCAATTATTTCCATTATATTTCACCTTCTATTAAATATTTTCTATATATTATAATATATATAACCGTATAATCAATATCAAAATTCATAGTTTGAAAAAAAATATTAAAAAAAGAATATAAAATATATTGTCCCATATGATTAGATGTAACAAACAGATTTATTATTTTTAAATCTTAATCAAGGCACAATAAACTATTAGCTAACTATTATAATATTAGCTGCCAAGATTGATAGCTAATGTAGATGGAAGTAATGCTGCTTCAAGTCCTGGAGCAAATAAGCACCATACACATACTATACATTCTATTCCACCATCTATTTTTGGATCCATTTTTTCACCTCACTTATCTTTATTCGATTATTCAACTGAATGAATTAAGACTATTTTAATAAAATATATTTTTTATATAGTAACTTACTCAATTCTTTAAAAAACATTTGATATTTCATTTACCTTAATTCTCCAAGTTGTGAAGATGTTGACATGACCAAACCTATTTTTAAATAATAGCATAATCATAACATATCTTCATAATTAACATTGAAATCTGTTATATATAAATGTTTCGCCTTAATTCCTGAAAATAAAACTTATTAAATGTCTTTTAATTTAATAAATAGCTATTAAAATAGAACTAAAATAAAAAATAGAATATAAATCTACCCATAACTAATAAAACACTGCCCCCCCCCCCCCCCCGGGGGAGGGGTTGGGGGGTTGTGTCGGGGGGGGG
>JAISTD010000005.1 GCA_031272765.1 Candidatus Methanovirga australis
CACCACATTCTTTTAGTCCAATGGTTTTAGTGTTCGTTTTTTTAAAACGAGTCTAACAGTTTCACGACTTAAGGTTTCAAAACCTTTTTTACCTTTAAGAGTTTCTGCTATAAGTCTAATAGTCCATCTTTTTCTTCCTTTTGGAGGATCAGTGCAGGCTAATGCAACTATTTCGGCTTCTTGTTTATCACTATATTTTTTAGGCTTACCAGATCGATGATTATCATTCAATGCTCTTTCTAAATCACCTTCCAAATATTTTTTTTTAATTTGCATAATCGTATTTCGATGAACATCTAATTTTTCAGAGATTTCTTTAGGTTTTTCGCCATTATTAGCCGATAAAAGAACATTAGCTCTCATTATTTCTCTTGCATTTCTCATGCCTTTCTTTTTAAATTCTTTTAAAAATTTGACTTCGTTCTCTTTTAGTTTAATTTGTATAGCTTCCATACTCATATTATGAAAGTTCAACTATATAAATCTTACACATAAACTATGATGCCATAACACTAGTAATTGTAAACCTGGTGATACTATTACATTAACATTTAATGTATCTAATGGTAGTCAACCAATTGATTCTGGAGATTACAATGTTAGTATTAAAGAAGGAACTTATCCAGAGGAGCTTAAAACTATTAGTTTTAATAATGGTGTTGGAAGTTGTTCATATACTGTTAAATCAGATAAAGTTTGGGAGGAAGAAACCATCACTGGTGTTTTTCTTGATTGTGGTAAATATTATGGATCGTCAGGATCCACTTTTATCCGTATAGAATGGGATAGTCTTTATCCTGATTATTCTTTAGGATTATTCAATAATCCTAATTTTAACCATTTTTTTGTAAAGAAAGAATTATTCCAATGAAAATTATTTAATTAATAAATAGGAGGTACATTTTTTATGAAAAATAATAATTTGAAAATTTGTTTGTTTATATGCATGTTTTTAATGGTTGGTTGTGTATCAGCAAGAGAGCATTATATCCCTGATATATTGTATGGAGATTATATCTCTGATGATTTTATATTCTATCCAGGTGATCTTATATTATATGTATCAGGAGTATTCTTTGATGTTCCTGATACTACTGTTAATAGTACTGTCAATATTAGAGGTGTCGTGCCTGAAGTTGCTGCTTATTATTTTAGAGGTAGAAATATTATTATAAACATTGCAAACAGGCAAAAAAATACCACTGAAACTTTCGTAACCAATTTTACTCCCACTATATTTTTTGAGGGGATTTTTAATCTATCTTATACTCCAAAAAATCCTGGTGAGTATACTGTAACTGCTTATCTTGAGAATCTTGGTAGTAATGAAGTAAAGTTTAATGTTAGAGACAATGAGGTTTATGTTATTGAGGTTTATGTTAGTAATAGTGGTAATGATGAGAATAGTGGTACAATGGAGGATCCTGTTCAAAATTTAAAAAGGGCTGTGGAACTTGTTAATGATGGTGGAACAATAGAGGTTCTAAGTGATCTTAATGTATGGCATGAGACAGTTAATGTTTCTAAAAATGTTACAATAAGAAGTAAAACTGATAAAAAGACTGTGTATGCTTATGATTGTCAAATATTTAATATGGATCCTAATGTTAAAGTTAATGTTACTATAAGTAATCTTAAATTGACAAACGGGTATTCAATGACAAGTGGTGGGGCGATATTCAACAATGGTAGTGATTTGAACTTGTATGATTGTGTTATTGATTCAAGCACAGCCAGTAATGGTGATGGTGGAGGAGTTTTTATAACAGGTGGTGGAATTAGTCATATAGTTAGTTGTAGTTTCACAAATAATCGTGCATCAAATAGAGGTGGTGGGATAAGTATAACTAATACCAATACAAGATGTTATATTAGTGATTGCAATTTCACGAGTAATCGTGCGAGTAGTGGTGGTGGATTACATTCAGGACAAAATAATCATCCTCCGATTTTCAATTGTAACATTACTAATAATCATGCAGAACTTAATGGTGGTGGTGTCTATGTGAATAAAGGCATGGGAAACTTTACTCAGTGTAATATTAGTAACAATGATGCGAGTGATGGTGGAGGTGTTAATATTAATGAAGGTGTTGCAGACTTTTTAGATTGTAATATAACTTTTAATAGTGCGAGTGATGGTGGTGGAGTGAGTATTGTTTATGGTACTGGAGATATTACTGCATGTGAAGTTAGTCGTAATAATGCGGTTTATGGTGGCGGTATTAAAAATGGTAGAGCTGATTATTATCATGGTTTTTGCACAATAGGAGCTTCTAATTTAAGATATAATGCCGCTAGTTATGGTGGTGGTATTTATAATGATAATACTGGTGATTTAAAAGTTATTAGCTTAGATACTCCAGATATAAAAAATAAAAGAACATCTTTGTATTATAATAAAGCAGGAAAATATGGTGGTGGTATTTATGATAATCATGGAAAACTTTTCTTTAATGGAACATCAATCCATTATAATAGTGTGCCAGAGGATCATGGACTTGAAGGAGGTGGTATATCGAGTTTTTCAAGTGAGGTTCGTGTTATGTTCGATGATCAGAGTATTAATCACATGAGTGATAACACTCCACATGATTTCGAATGGTTAGTATAAAATGTGTAATATATGTTGTGAAATTGTAAGTTTCAATTTCATAAAAAATATACGATATTAAAAAGAGGTGCTATAATGAATACAAAATGTATACTACTACTTATTATTTTTTTGAGTTTAGTTAGTTGTAGTTATGCTGAAAATAGAACTATTAGTGTGGTAAATGTAAAAATGACGGATGCTTATGTTTTGTTTAGTAATGGTGTTAATATATCTGTTACAAATAGAATACCGATGTCCGTAACAGTTGATATTTCTCCTAATGACACATATAAGACATATGAGTGTGGTCGGCCTGTTTCTAATATTTCTAGACCTGTCGTTCTTCCTCCTTACGGTTGGGTGATTGCAATTGATTCTAATGGTGTATGGGGGGCATTCTATGAAGGTTTCTAAGATGTAATTAGAGGGTGTAAATTTTTGTGGAATTTTTCAGGAAATTTTTGATTTGCTAATTTTTGATTTGCTTATAAAGGACTTATAAAGAAAATGTAAAAAATTGAAAAAACTCCACACTTTTTGACACCCTCTGTAATTAATCATAGTTTCACTGGTTCATCTTTTTTTTAGTTCTGTATTTAGTTTATACATATTATTCCTTTTTAAGAGTTTTTATTTTCGTTGATTAATTTATCATTGCTTGTGGGAACTTTTGTGTCTTGCAGAGTATGACCTATGTTGAGGACATAGTTGAGCACATATTTTTTGGCAATATATTTGTCTACCCATTTTTTATTAAATTTTTAAAAAGATTTAATATATCTTGAAATTAAAAATAAAATAATTCTAAGAATATTTTTTAATAAAAATTTTTAAGGAAATGTTATAAAAAATTGGTAAAGCACTTCATGACCCAATGTCATCAAATTAACGATTTTTATTTGGATTGAGTTATGTATTTTTCATGATTTTAAATAATTTGTAAATTTTTTTCATGTAATGAGGGTGTCTAACGACTCAAATTTTTAAAAAATTGGTTGCTCTATTTTTAATTTAAAGAAATATACTGTCTTATTTTTCATGTGAAAATAACTGTTAGACAGACTCTAATTTTGTTTATTTTTTATTAAAATATTTAACAAGATTTCTTAAGTTGATGATATTACTTCATGACCTATTGGCAATTAAATTGTTAATATTATTTGATTAATTTTTGATGATACTATATTAATAATATTGATAAGAATAATTAATAAAAAAGTTTAAATAGTATTATGGTTAAGTATAGTTAAAAACAAATAAACTATTGTTTAATTCATAATTTCATATTTCAATGAATAAATTTAGGAATAAGTTTTTTTTATGGTCGATAAGAAAATATCTGAATTTTTAATAGAAAAATCATTATTTTTAACAGCTATTTTTTCCATTGCTATAATTTTAGTAATAATAATCTTTATTTTAGAAGAGGGTTTCCCAGCTGTTTTGAAAATTGGATTCTTTCATTTTGTATTTGGTTTGAATTGGATTCCCTCAGAGAATGAATTCGGATTATTTCCTATGATAATAGGCTCCATATATGTTACAATACTTGCACTTGTAATGGCAGTTCCTTTATCTCTACTTTCATCTATTTTCATGACTGAAATAGCTCCTGAAAGTTTGCGGAAAATTTTGAAACCAGCTATTGAGACATTATCTGGGATTCCTTCCGTTGTTTACGGATTTTTTGGTTTAACAATTTTGGTAAGCTTTATGAGGGAAGTTTTTGGAGGAACAGGTTTCAGTTTGTTTACAGCAGCTTTAATATTGGCCGTAATGATACTACCAACTATTATATCTGTATCTCAAGATGCATTACGTTCAGTTCCTAAAGAATATAAAGAAGCGTCTTTAGGTTTAGGTGCTACAAATTGGCAAACAATAAAAAACATCTTAGTTCCAGCAGCACTTCCTGGAATAGTAACAGCTATTCTTCTTGGTATGGGAAGAGCAATTGGGGAAACTTTAGCCGTTATGATGGTTGCAGGTAATGTTGCAGAAATTCCAAACTCTATTTTTGAACCAGTTAGAACCATAACTTCAAATATAGCATTAGAAATGGGATACGCGACAAATATTCATTATCAAGCATTATTTGCATCTGGAATTGTACTATTTTTAATAATCATACTGCTTTTAATAATTGCAAGATATATACAGAATAAATATAAAATAGACATCGGTAGTACTTAATGTTTAATTTCAAATATTTGATGAAAGTTTTTTTAGATGTGTTAAAATGAATTTTAGTAAAATAATATCTCCAAAAACGGCTCAAAAAATAATGAATGTGGTTTTCATAATTTCAGGAGCTATTATAATTTTAATATTAATATTTATCATAGGTTATATTCTTTTTAATGGGATTCCTGTTATTAACTTAGAATTCTTATTTTCAAGCCCTATTGACTCTGGAAGATCTGGTGGAATATTCCCAATGATTGTTTCAAGTTTGTATGTTACTTTGGTGGCTGGATTAATAGCTACTCCCCTTGGAGTAGGTGCTGCCACATACATCGCAGAATATTCACAAGAAAATAAATTGGTAGATCTCATTAGATTTGGAGCTGAGACATTAGCATCAATACCATCAATTGTTTTCGGACTTTTTGGAATGGCATTTTTTGTTGTTTTTCTTCATTTAGGCTGGTCAATTTTATCAGGAGGATTGGTTTTAGCTATTATGTCTCTTCCTACAATTTTTCAGGTTTCAGAAGTTGCAATATCCTCGATTCCTAATTCCTATAAGGAAGGAAGTTATGGATTAGGAGCAAGTAAGTGGCAGACAATTTACAGAGTTGTTTTACCAGCAGCTATTCCAGGAATAGCTACAGGTATTATTCTCGGATTGACAAGAGCTATTTCAGAGGCAGCTGCTGTTATGTATTCAGTTGGTGCATCGATTCAAACTCCAATATCTATTTTTGATCCTGGCAGACCACTTCCGTTACATCTCTATATGTTAGCAACTGAAGGGATATCACTTAAAAATGCTTATGGAACTGCTACAATTCTTGTATTAATAGTCTTAATTGTAACCTTAGTTTCTAACTATATAATTAATAGGTATCAAAATAAGATGATGGGAAAGTAGCCTAAGCTAATAAAATTTTATTATTATGGATAATACTTAATCGAATCATCGGTCCATTATCATAAAATGATAGCTCCAAAACCGTCTAAAAGAGTTTTAGTTTCCTTCAATGATTTTTCATTGAAAGTTTTAACAGAAAAAGTTATTTTAATCATATCCTCATCAACTTGAGGACTGTTACAAATATTATCTATATTAACCTCAACTATATCTACTATTTTTTCAATTATATTCTTTATAATATCTGGTTTTGAATTTTTAGAGAATATAGCACTTATACTATAACTTTTTGAAGGTAGATTATCCTTTTTCCATTTTATAAATTCATTATCAGATAAAACTTCAATGTTAGCTATTTTTAACCGTATAGATGATGATGGTGTTTTTAAGGTTATAAAATTTGGGTTAATTTCATTTAAAACACCAAAATGAACTTCATCAGAATAAACATCTTTAACAGCTACTTCCTGACTAATAGAATCCTTAAAATATGATAATTCACGAGTAAGTGAGTCAACAGCCTTATCACTTCTTCCTAAAGCAGATGAAATATCATCCATGTTCTCAATTGCCAAGTTTACTATTTCAACAAATTTGTTTTCATCATTGTTTGATATTGTGTTTTTTATTTCATTTACAGATTCTGCAAATATTTCTCTAATATTTTCTCCCCAATCATTTTCTTTTTGAATGGAATAAGTGAGATAAGGGTTCTGTGATGTGATCCTTCCAATAATATCTACCATAAGATTATAAATAGGACTCGCAAACTTTCGAGTAGTTTCAATATCTACTCCAAGCTTTGAAATAGCTGATGCAGTGGAAATGTATGAAAAATGAGTTAAGATCTGCACAATTCCCATCATCTTATCATGTTCTTCTGGACTAACTTCTAAGATCCTGATATTGTATTCATTTAGAAACTTAATAATCTTTTTATACCATTTTCCTTTACTCGCAGGTGTCAAAACGATAACTTGGCCTTCTAATGATCGAGTTCTTGGACCAAAAATAGGATGTGTAGGAATAAACTCAACATTGTTGGGAATATGACTTTTCATAACATTAAATACTTTTTCTTTTACAGAAGCAACATCCAAAATTAGAGACCCAGGCTTTAAATAAGTAGCTATTTCTATTATAACATCACAAACAGAATCAATAGGGACTGAAACTATTACAATATCACTTAAAGACGCGACTTTTACATTATCTGAACTATATTTTACTCCAAGTTCTTCAGAAACCTTGGAACCTACTTTAAGATCTCGACCAGTTATAGTTATATCAAAACCTTCTTTCTTTAAAAAAGCAGCTATTGTTTTTCCAAGACCCTTTGTTCCACCTAATATTCCTATTTTCATGATTTTAACTTTCTAAATTCTGTTAATTTAAGTGATATAGCACTTCTCCAGACTTTTGGAATATTCATTTAAAAATTATTATTTAAATTATTAAAATTCTAGTTTAAAGACATGTTAAAGTTTTTCAAAATATTTAATTAAAATATAACATGTTAATAAAGTTAAGAAAAGTACTATAATATCTATACTATTAGAAATTTTATGTACTACTATCTGTATTCTCTATATGTACTTTGGAGTATATAAAATTTTTTGTTGTTGTAGGAAATGTTATTTAAGCTAAAAGTTTGATTTGATGGAACATAAACACTCTATATTTTTGAGACGAATCTATTAACAATATGAAAATTATTAGAGTAGGTTTGACTTCACATTCTGATTTTTTAAGACATCCACTGTTTTATTATGATGATAAATCAATGTTAATAAGTATTATTAACTGATTTTAAAATGTAATAAATTTGTTTTAAACGATTTAAAAGGTTATTCACTATTTAATAGTTTAATATGGTGGCGATGATCAGCTTTAGTTTTTTCACTGTATTTTTTTTGTTTTATAAGTTTTTTTAACATGTTTTCTGGTTGTGAACATGATTGTACTATACTTTCGACTTGTAAGCAAGACACAACATTTATATAATAGAATGTATTTACATGTTTATTGTGGTATTGAATATAATATTAATGTATTTCATAAAATCAATGGATGAACATTTCAAAACTAAGTTCTATTGGATGAAGTATCATTTATATTCATTCCACAAAGAAGTGGTTTAAATCCCTCATAGAAATATATGTTGGAGGTTAAGATGCACAAAAAAATTGGGAGGCGATATGAATAAAAAAATATGATAAATTTGACTTAATAAATATTGTTTTTTTATATTAATATAATGGAAGGAGGAAATATAAGATGTTTAATAAAAAAATATTGTTCGCAGTACTGATAGTAGCTATATTATCAGCAACTGTGGGTTCTGTTGTAGGAGGGCAAGATGCCCCTACAGTATATGTGAGTCCATCAGGAAATGATGGGAATACTGGAACGAGTGATGCTCCATTTAAAACCATTAAAAAAGCTGTTGAAGCTGCTCCGAATGGAGGGACTGTTTTTATAAAAGCTGGATTATACTATGCTAAAGATGGCAACGGTAATATTAAAACCGATAAGGATCTTAACATTGTAGGTGAAGATAAAGAAACCACAATAATAGATGGTTCAGACTTTAAAAATACACTCAATGAACGTGGTGAACTTGTAAGGTCCATCATATTTGAATCTGATAATATAAGAGGTAGTAATCAAACCCTGAAAATTAAAAACTTAACTTTCCAAAACCAAGTGGGTTATTCTGCAATTGTGAGTTACAGTGAGTCTACTGAGTCTACTGTAGAAAACTGTAATTTTATAAAAAATCAAGGAGTCGGTCTTATTCATGCTTTCAATAATGATGTAGGTAGTAAGTCTGAATTTAAAGTTTTAAATTGTAGTTTCACAAATAACTCAATGCAGGCTGATGTTGTTGAAACTCGATGTTCTTACTCAATTGTTGCTGGATGTAGCTTTGTAGATAATAGAGTTGAATGTGGTGCTGCATTAAATCTAGGTCTTGATGCTTTGGTATCTGATTCTTATTTTTCAGGTAACATACATGTAGAAAGAGACGGTCACTATGCTGACGATATTTACCATTGTACAGTATATGGGACAATAAAACTCCATAATAATGTTTTTATCCAGGCTAGAAGTGGTTCCACACGTTCAATATGGAATGAGTATGGTGTCACAGAGTATGTTTGAATAAATAAATTTGTTATGAGTGAGGATGGGATTGTTTAATTCCATCCCACTATTTTTATCTTTATAAATTTAAAATGGAGGAATTATAATATGTTTAAAAGATTATCAGGATTTTTTCTGATTTTTATGCTTATTTCATCATTCGCTGTCTCGTCTGCGAGTGCTGCTGATGGTGATCATTTGGTGGTTTATGCTGCCGACTCCTTGAAAGGTGCGATGGAAACATACATACCATTGTATAACAGGCTCACGGATCATAAAGATGACTTTGTAATATTATGTTGTACTGGAAGTAATAGTCTTGTTAATGACATAACTAATAACAATGCTACTCCTGATGTCTTATTTTCAGCTGATTATAAGTTGATAGATGATCGTTTAATGCCTAACTATACTTTGTGGAATGCTGAATTTGCTCGTAACAGCATCGTCATTGCATACAGAAAAAATAGTACAAATGCTTCCAATATTAATGGAGACAATTGGTACAAGGTCTTCAATGATTCAAATGTGAAGTTTGGTTTTGGTGACCCTAATAAAGACCCTTGTGGTTATAGGAGTGTTATGGCTATTGCATTAGCCAACAACTATGCAGCTTATTCAAATCCCAACATTTTCAATGACCTAATCGCTGCAAACTCTAAGATTTATGCCGCCAAAAACGGCACAGGATACGACATATACTCACCAACCAATATTGAAGCATACGATAAAAAGATTATTGTAGATCCTAATGCAGCGGAATCATTAAAGAGTCTTAAAGATGGAAGAATTGATTATGCTTTTGTTTATAAGAATCAGGCTGAGGAGGCTAAATATAATGATTCTAGTATTGATTATGTTACTCTTCCTAATGAATTGAGTCTTAACGATACTAAATATGAGGAAGAATATTCTCATGTTAAATTGTTTGAGAATTATGATGATAGTAGTGCAATGAAGATTATTACATTAACTCCAATCGTTTATGGACTCACTCAATTATCTGTGGGGAAAAGTCCAGATGCTGCACAAAGTTTCTTAGAAATGTTCTGTGCACTTACAGCTTATGAGAATCCAGAAGACCCATCAGCTATTTTAAGGTATATGGATCATATATCTCCTTTGGTGCCGAGTAGTAGAACTGATTGGTATGATATTCCAGTTTGGATGCAAAGGTTCATGGATGGTCCAACTTGAATACAATGTTTCAGTAGACAGCCTTTAATAAATAATCCTCCGATGATATGAGGAGGATTATTATTTGAATATTTTAGATTCATTTTAGATCATAGGGTCTATTTGCCGATGAAGAGTCTAAATCCAGATTCAGAGGTTTTATTGATAAATAATGGTTTTTGATATTATAAAGTAGAAAAGAAAACATAATAGCTGTATTTGGGGTGATATTAAATGGTAGAAGATGGAGAGAAGGATTGTATTGATCATGTGCTTGAAAATCTTGTTGATAGTTCTCATAAAGGTAATAGATCTTCGTTAAAGACTAAAAAGTTTGTTTGCACAAGGTATCATGATCTTCAGAAAGTGGTTAGTAATGTTTGAAGATAATACTTTTTATTTAACTACTAATATTTAAGTGTTTTTTATGTAAAAACCATGAATGACCTATATATTATAAATATAACATTGTAGTGCTTTGTAAAATTAAGTTTTTTGAGATTAATTACCAAAAATTAGTAAAAATTAGTAAAAATTTTTGTAATTATGAAAATCTTTGATTTTCAGTAATCTTTGATTTTTTTAATTTGATTAAAATTATTAAATTTTATTTTAATTAATTAAAAATATATGTTTTTTTATAAATAATCTTTATTAAAATTAATTTAATAAAATAAACTTATTATTTATAAAATTTTTTATTATTGAAAATTTATTTTTCAATTTAGAAGAATTAATTCTCGTTTTATAATTATTAAAAATCTTCGATTTTGTAATATTAATGTTTAATTTATATTTTAAGATTAATTATTGAATTTTTTTACATTTTTAAATTCCAAAAATTTATTTAAAATGGTTGAATATCCAAAAGTATACAATTCACTATATACTTTAATATAATGGCTAATAAGTGTAATTCAAAATATATTGTCTTTTTAAGTTGATTAATAGGAGTGTATTTTGGATAAAACACCCAATAGAATAAAATGATTCTGTTGGTAAGAGACTATCACTTGTTTTCTGTGGTTTGGGTTAAAACACTTATAGAATAATAATATTATACCTATTGAATTATAATGAATTAAAGAAGTCTAATATCTATTAAAACATTTATTAGAAATTATGGAGAGTTTTTATTTATGAAGTTAAGTGCTAGTGACAATTTTTAATTTTTAGACTGCATATAATAATTTTTTTTGTTTAGTGATACTATTTTAGTTTTAGATTGTATATTGTTATGAATAAATTAACATTGATGGAGAATGAGTTTTTATGAATAAAAAGATTGGAGTACTTGTTGTTTTGTTGATTGTTGTGGTTGGTGTTGGTGTGTATGGTTACACTTTACTTAGTTCTAATGACAAAGATACTACCTTAACCATTTATGCTGCTGCGAGTCTTGCAAGTCAAATGAATACAACTTCTAAGAAGTTTGAAGAAAAGCATCCTAATGTTAAAGTTAATGTGATTTATGGTGGAAGTTCTGATTTGATAAGTCAGATCACACAACTTAATAAGTCTGCAGATATTTTTGCTTCAGCAGATTATGGTCTTATTGATAAGATGATACCTAACTCTACTGATCTTAATTTACAGTATGCACATAATGAAATGGTTATTGCCTACACTGATAAGAGTAAAAATAGTAGTCAGATTAATGATAATAACTGGTATCAAATATTAAACCAATCTGATGTTAAGTTTGGTATTGCTGATCCGAATTCTGCACCTGCAGGATACCGTGGAGTTCAGACATTGCAACTTGCCGATGCCCATTATAATACCACCATATTTGAAGATCTTATTGGTGCTAACTCTGCAATTACATCAAGTAGAAATGGTAGTGGTTACATTATAAATAGTCCTAATAGTCTTGAACCAAGTTCTAAGCTTGTTTCAAAGCCTGATGTTGCTCAGTTGATGACAGCTTTAGAGTCCGATGCTGTTGATTATGTGTTTTCATATAAAAGTGAAGCTGAACAACAAAGAGGTGCAGGGGTTAAATATATTACTTTACCTGGTGAGTTGGCTATATCCAATACAAGTTATGAGTCTGTTTATAAAAATATTAAATTGATTCAGTTTAGTGATACCAATAAAAGTAAGGCGATTACATTGACACCGATTGTCTATGGTGTTACCGTATTGAATAAGGCTACCAATAAGGATCTTGCGATTGAGTTTCTTGATCTTCTTTTAAGTTCAGATGGTAATAAGATAACTAAAGATAGTTTTCAGGATCCGATCGTTCCTGCTGTTTCAACCAATGCAACTGTATCGGTACCTGATAAATTAAAGCATTATGTTTCTGGATAAAGAATCACAATTTTTATCCATTGATTAAATTTTTATCCATTGCTTAGATATAATATTATTGTGTTTTTTGGATAAAAATATTATATTTTTTTTTTTTTTTTACATTGATTATTTTATTGTATAGATAATGATAACTTTATATGTAGCATTATAAGAGGTGATTAATTATGGTTAGTGTAGATTTAGATCAAGATAAATGTAAAGGTTTAGAGTGTGGAGAATGTATTGATATATGTCCTATGGAAATTTTCCAATTTGAGGGAGATAAAGTGACTATTAACCATCCTGAGGAGTGTATTGATTGTAAGGTCTGTCTTGATATTTGTCCTAATGATTGTATCTCTGTTAAAGGGTAATTAATAAATAAAAAATTTAAAAATCTGTCTGAAAATAAAAAAAGAGAACTGTTTAACTGTTAAAGATTGGTAGGGAGATAGGAATATATTATGCGAAAAATTGATTATACAACATTTTTCTTTTCATTTATGGGGTTTTTTCTTTTCATTTTTATCTTAATCCCAATACTTAACTTAATGTTATCTTCAGATCCTATCTCCATAATTCATAATCTTCAGGATAAAGAGGTTATGAGTTCTATTTTTATAAGTATATACTCTGCACTCATAGCCACTCTAATTGCTCTTATATTTGGAGTTCCTTTTGCATATATTCTTGCAAGGCATGATTTTAAAGGTAAAGGTTTTGTTGAATCTGTAGTTGATATACCTGTTGTTATACCACATACAGTTAGTGGTATAGCTCTTTTATTAGTTTTCACATCTACAGGATTTCTTGGAGAGCCATTAAATAGATTAGGGCTTGTTTTTACTGATGCTGTTCCAGGTATCATCATTGCCATGCTTTTTGTAAGTTCTTCTTTTGTTGTGAATTCTGCGAGAGAGGGTTTTGAAAATGTAGATCCGAGAATGGAGAAGGTTGCCAGAACTTTAGGCTCAGGAAGCTTAAAAACATTTTTTATAATAACTTTACCATTGGTGATGAGAAATATTGTGGTTGGTTCTATTATGTGTTGGGCTCGTGCAATAAGTGAGTTTGGTTCTATTATTATTTTAGCATATTATCCAATGACAGCACCAACATTAATATATAAACGATTTATTGATTTTGGTCTTCATAATTCAACACCAGTAGCTGTGATTCTTATATCTGTGTGTTTATTACTATTTTTAGTGGTTAGATTAGTTATAGGGGGTTGGAGTGCTTATGATAAGAATTGAAAGTCTAAAAAAAGATTGGGGCGAGTTTAAAATAAACAACATCAACTTGGAAATAAATGATAATGAGTACTTTGTTATATTGGGTCCATCTGGATCAGGTAAAACCATGCTTTTAGAGTTAATAGCTGGGGTTTATCATCCTGATTCTGGAAAAATATACTTAAATGAAAAAGATATAACCTATATGGAGCTTGAAAAACGAGGAGTTGGAGTTGTTTATCAAGATTATATGCTGTTTCCACATAAAACTGTTTTTGAAAACATATCCTTTGGATTGGAAATGCGAAAAACACCTAAAAAAAGGGTTGAATCCATGGTGGAAGATATTATGGGAATGTTAGGCATTTCACACTTAAAAAACCGTTATCCACGAACATTAAGTGGAGGGGAAAAACAAAGAACATCTATCGCACGGGCAATTATAGTTAAACCTAAACTGTTATTATTGGATGAGCCACTAAGTGCACTTGATCAGGAGATTAGAGAGGATTTAATCAAAAATATAAAAGAAATACATGTCAAGTTTCAAATAACGATGATACATGTTACACATAACTTTGATGAAGCATTGATTTTATCTGATAGAATAGCTATAATGAAAAAAGGAACTATAGCACAAGTGGGTGATTCAGTTGAAATATTCAGACATCCTTCAACTAAATTCGTAGCTGAATTTGTAGGTGTGGAGAATATATTTAAAGGCACTGCAAAAAAAGTCGATGATGGTTTAACGGTCGTGGATACAGGGAATATATCTATTTATTCAACACAAGAGAGGGAAGGTTCTGTGCATCTGACTTTAAGACCTGAAGATATTTCAGTTTCTTTAGATAAAGTTCAAACAAGCGCAAAAAATGTTTTTAAAGGTGGAATAAAGGAAATAATTGATAAAGGAGCAATAATAAAATTAATGATAGATATAAAAGAACCTTTAATAGTTTTTCTCACTCGCCAGTCTTTTTTAGAAATGGGACTAAACATTGGAAAAGAAGTGTGGATATATTTTAAAGCCACAGCAGTAAATACATTTTAGTTCATTGAGTTATAGTTTAGTGTTCATGAGGAATTATCGTATAACTGCCCAACAATTACTTTTTCAAATATTGATTTTTTTGATTTAAATTTTGGTTTTATTCCTTAGAAGCTTTTTTTGGAGTGATTTATTGAGTAATTTATTTATTTTCAAAGTAACGAACTCTTTCATTAAGGGATTTCACAATAAAATTCATAGCATTCTCTAATTCTTCTATACTCCCAATTAACTTAGGACCAAACTCTGTATGTTTTAAGTTAACATCATAACTTTTGATTACATCTGCAAGCATTTTCTCTCCAACACCATTTGGAAGTTTCATTTCATAATCCATAGCCTATCTCTCTCTTTTGATTATTATTTTATTCTATATTAAGAATTAATATCTTTTGAAGTTTTCTAACTATTATTGAAATTCTAATTATTTTATCTCTTCTAACCAATGCTATCAATTTAATAAATTTTATTAAAATTTGTTTGTTATTAAATTCTTTAAATCTTATAAATTATGAAAATATTATAGTCATTTTTGAATCTTATAAATTTATAAAATTACTGAAAATCCTTTGGATTACTGAAAATCGAAGATTACTGAAAATCGAAGATTTTCATAATTACAAAAATTTTTGATTTTTGGTAATTTTAATATCTGATATAACATTATTTAAATTTAATTTAGGTATTCTATAAGATATAATTAAATTTGATAATTGATAAACATTAACATGACTATAACTTAAATTTTTAAGATTTAGAAATTTAAATGCTTAAGTTGACAGCATTCTCCTCTAACCTAACTGAAGTTCTAACTATTTTATTATTTTATTAGATATTTCTATTAAATCTATTCTTTTCATGGTTCTATCTTCAAAATATAATATTAAACACACATAATTTTAAACAAATTATAATCTTTTGACCTTTAGTTTTTTTAAAGAAAAATTTTAAGTTTTTGTATTTTTGAAAAATTATTTATATAAATTAAACATAATTAATAAATAATATACTATGAACTATTATCTATTAATTATGATATATTTACTTAATGAATTACAAATCTGTTTAACTTATTATTTAATATTTCAATTATTATACTCCTATTTATTATTCAATTTTTATACAATTTATTTATAATATTTATATTTCAACTATATTATTATTTCAATTAAATGAATATTTTACAAGTAATGATTATTATAATTTTAATATGAACAATGTTGAGACAAACGGTGCTGAGACAAGTAGTGTTAAGGTAAATAATACCAAAATAAATATTCTTGAAACAAATAATATTGAAAGTATATCGGATAAAAGAAGCATGTTGGATAAATTTAGCCGCCCAATTGTTTCACTTAGGATCTCTTTAACTAATAGATGCAATCTTGATTGTATCTACTGCCATCACGATGGAATGATATTATCTAAATCAGAAATGAGTCCTGATGAGATTTACCAAATACTTAAAACAGCTAAAAAATTTGGTATTAAAAAAATAAGATACTCTGGTGGGGAACCACTTGTAAGAAAGGATATTGTTGAAATAATTGAGAAGACTTCCTCACTTAATTTTAAAGATGTTTCAATTACAACTAATGGGATATTGTTGGAGAAATATGGGAAAGATCTCATTAACGCTGGATTAAATCGGGTGAATATTAGCTTAGATACTTTAAATCCTAATACTTACAATTTTATTACAAAAAGCCGAGATACAAAAACTCGAGCATTAGATAAAGTTAAGAGTGGGATACTGTCTGTTGCTAAATTAGGTCTTTATCCTATAAAAATTAATATGGTTGTTATGAATAACTTAAACGATAATGAAATAGATTCTATGTTTAAATTTTGTAAAGATAATGGTTTAATACTTCAGCTTATTGAATTAATGAAATCAGATTACAATAATTTATATGACAAATATCATTTTAATATGAATTCTCTTGAGAATAAATTTGAAAAATTGGCAACTAAGGTTAAAGTAAGAAGTTTTATGCAAGATAGAAAAAAGTATTATATTGATAATGGGGAAATTGAAATTGTAAAACCTATGGATAATACTAAATTTTGTGAAAATTGTACTCGTCTTAGAATTACTCCTGAAGGCTTTATTAAGCCTTGTTTGCTTAAAAATGATAATTTAGTTAATATAGTCAAATATATTAGGAACAATTCATCTGAAGAAGAGATTGAAGAAATATTTTTAAGGGGAATAAATAATAGGGAACCTTTTTATACTAAAAGGTTCTTGAACACGGAATCTTAACACTAAACTCATGAACTTACTTGTTGAACCTATTATTGCATTAACTTGTTGAATAATCACTAAACATTGAATATAATAAAGATTATGGAATACTAAAGAATTATCGAAATTAAAGAATTATCGAAATCCTATAAGGAGCCCTATATGATAAACAACGAAAGATACTGTGTATGCAGTTATTATTGTTGTACATAATAAAATTGAAGGCCATTTCCACGAATTAGATTCTTTTTTTACAGTAGCTAAAAAAGAAAAACATGGTATGTATAACAATATAAATATTAAGAAAGTAAAAGCTGTTAATGGTGTGAATATATTTTGAAGAGCCAAGCCTATTCCTGATACATCACCACTCCCTCCGAATAATGAACTAAATGTTGAAACAACTACTTCTTTAGCTGCGACACCAGAAATTAATGCGACTGTCGGTTGCCAGTATCCAAAACCAAGTGGTGCAAATAATGGTGATGCTAAATTTCCAATTTGACCAATTAAACTTTCATGAGATCCATATTCAACACCTACTGGGAAGCTTCCTAATACCCATATTATTACTGAGGCTGCAAGAATTATTGTTCCAGCTTTTCTGATGAACCCATATGTTTTCTCCCATGTATGGATTAAAACACCTTTAAATGATGGTAATTTATATGTTGGTAACTCCATAACGAATGGAGTTGTTATCCCTTTGAATATTACTCTTTTAAGAATAGTTGCAACTATAATGGCTATGATTATTCCAATTAAATAAAGTGAAAATATGACTTCTCCCTGGTAAGCTGTAAAGAATACTGCAACAAATAGTGTATAAATCGGTAATCTTGCTGTACACGACATGAATGGGATTAACAACATTGTAAGTATTCTATCTCTTTCGTGTTCCATAGTTCTTGTTGCCATTATCCCAGGAACACCACAACCAAAACCTAAAATCATTGGAATAAATGATTTACCATGCAACCCTACAAGTTTGTGCATAATTCTGTCCATAATAAATGCTGCTCTTGCTAAGTAACCTGAATCTTCAAGAATACTGATCATTAAAAACATCAAAAATATTATTGGAATAAATACAAGGACTCCACCGACACCATTGATTAAACCATCAACAATAAATGAAGAAAAGATATTCTCTCCCAAGAATCCTAATGTTATTTTACCAATCAGAGCAAATAGGTATTCAAAAGGTTCTTTTAATGGTGTTCCTATTGTAAATGTTATTTGAAAAATTAACCACATTATAATTAGAAATATTGGAAGCCCTAAAATCCTGTTGAGAACAATCCTATCAATTTTTTCTGTAATTGTTGGCATTTCAACTTCTGGATTGGTTACAACTTCATTTAACAATCCATCAATAAAAGCATATCTGTAGTTGGCAATTACTTCTTCTGAACTCTCATTAAAAACATCGTGGAAATGTTTGCCGATTTTTTCTACTTCTTTGAATATTTTGTCTTTAATGAAGGATTTTTCAACTTTCCTGCTTATTATTTCATCGTTTTCTAAAAGTTTAATAGCTGTCCAGGAAGAAGGTGTGTCTAAAAGATTTTTATCTTCTTCAATTATTTTCTGAAGTTGTAATAAATGTTCTTGTAGTTCTCTTCCATAGACTAATTTTTCACTGCTATCAATAGGATTTTCTTTAGATTTTTCAATTGTGTTCAATAGCTTCTCTTTTCCACTACCATCATTGGCTTCGATTTCAACTACTGGAACTCCTAATAAAGAGGATAGATTTTCCATATCAATTTTATATCCTCTTTTTTTAGCAAATTTATTCATATTAATAGCTATGACTAAGTTTGCTCCGAGTTCCATCATTTGTGTTGTAAGGTATAAGTTTCTTTCTAAATTGTTAGCATCAATAACATTGACAATCACATCAGAATTTTCATCAACAATAAAGTCTCTGGACACGATTTCTTCAATTGAATGAGCACTTAATGCATAATTTCCAGGAAGATCAACAATGTCTATGCGACTACTTTTGAAATTTAAATGACCTTCTGCCTTTTCCACTGTTTTTCCTGGCCAGTTACCAACATGCTGTCTTAAACCAGTTAAGTAATTAAATAAAGTTGTTTTTCCAACATTTGGATTTCCAGCAAACCCTACTTTAATTTTCATTTTTGTCGCTCGATGTTCTAACTTTACCTTTTAATATAATATTAAACTAAATTCAAGTCAAACCTTGATTAAGATAGGTTTTAGTAATTGAAGTAGAGTTAATTTAGTTCAACTTCTATGTTTTTTGCTTCACTTTTTCTGAGACTTATTGAATATCCTTTTATTTTTATTTTAATAGGATCTCCTAATGGTGCAATTTTTTCTAATTTTATTTTAGCTCCTTTAACAAAACCCATACCTAAAAGATGTCTTTTCAATTGATTGTATTGATTTTCATTATTTTTTAATTTAGGTGCTTTATCATTATAATATTTTTTATCATTATAAGATAATATTATTCCTTCTTCTCCAACTTTAAGTTCATTTAAAGTTTTTATAGTTCTAAAATCCTTTTCATTGGTCATACTTCACCTGTTCAATGATTAATATAATTATTAACAATTAAAGAAAATTAACAGTTAACCTTGTTATTAACAAAGAAATTGAAATTAAGGTTTAACTAAACTATTTAATAATTTAAATTTTTTAATATATATACTTTATTTAATATAATAAGGGACTGTAAAAAAGTGTGGAGTTTTTCATGAAAATCCATGTTTTATAACTAAAGAAAGTCATGAAAATTAAAAAACCTCCCAAAAGTTTACAACCTCATTTAAAAATTTATTTTCAATTTAGAAGAATTAATTCTTCGTTTTAATAACTTTAAATTAATTATTTTGGATGAAATTCTAAATTATGTGAAATGTCAATATTGGTTTTAAACAGTTTTTAAATTGAATATGCGAATTTTCAACATTTTTAGTTATAATAAAGCTTTTTATTAATTTAAATGT
Source organism: Candidatus Methanovirga australis (assembly GCA_031272765.1). Lineage (GTDB taxonomy): Archaea > Methanobacteriota > Methanobacteria > Methanobacteriales > Methanobacteriaceae > Methanovirga > Methanovirga australis. The sequence goes on from JAISTD010000005.1 coordinate 19,830, forward strand.
GACAGAGTATCTAAATAATGTTTATTGAATGGTCCATCATGATTGATAAAGTTATGGTTAATTTAAAGAAAAATTAACAAAATCGGGAGCAATAGATGAATTTTAGTTTTATTAATGATTTAATAGATAATTATTGGTTAGAATATGGAATAGAACTGAGTCGGGGTTGGAACTTACCTAACAATTTTTTTTTGATGTGAATCACACACTATTTGATAATAAATATACATTATAGTCTTGATATTAATAGTTTAATTATAGTCTTAAAAATAAAAATTTTAATTAATGTAGGTTTCAATCCATTTTTTGCTTAATGTCTCAGAATTCGCATATTTATAGAAATAATGCGAGTATTCAACCATTAAAAATAC
>JAISTD010000080.1 GCA_031272765.1 Candidatus Methanovirga australis
AATTTTCTGACTATTCGGTATTTTAATAACATTTGGTGCATGCCATGGTTTTAAATCTTTTAGAATCATACAATAATTTATATAAATACTTATTTATAAACTTTTCCATGATGACTATATTAAATATATATGCTACTGATAAAGGGCTATCACCGTAATTTTGAACAGTGCCATTTTCTATAATAAAACATAATATCAGCACATGTTAAAATAAGTTTATAGACGATATATAGTAATTATCAACTACTAACTTGGATCTCTTACTTAAATAGCTTGGTTGTAAACATCAGAGATACTGTAAATAGTATAGTTGCTGGAATATTAATTTCATTGTAAGAAATAGGGATTGGAATGATAATTAATAATGTAAGTATCAATGCAATGATGACAATTCTCATATTAAATTTGGGGTATTTGATATTACTAATCATTAAGATACTCGAAATAAACATTAAAGAAATGATTGTTAAAATAGCTATATGGGCATTAACATGGAAAATCCCTGTTAATATGAATGTTGAAATTAGTAGGCCTGTTGCTGTAATCGGTAGACCAATGAAACCTTTGAAATCAAGATGGTCTGCGATTACATTAGACCGAGTTAATCTTAAAACTCCTGTTATTACCATAAATAAGGATATAATGGCTGAAATGCAAATAAATTTAGGATTATCCATTCTGCAAATAGAATATAAAATTATTCCAGGAGCCACACCAAAGGATACAATGTCTGACAAGGCATCTATACTTTTTCCAAAACCATATTCATCGTTTCGACCTATTTTTCTTGCAACCCAACCATCTGCAGAGTCACAAATACTTGCGAAAATAATAGATATAGCCGAAAATCTAAGGTATCCATCAATAGATAATAGGATGGATATGAATCCAAATGATAAGTTTAACAATGTGATAAAATCAGGGATTGATAAAAAATTTTTTATATTGGTTTTTTTAATCTTCATAAACTGACTCCATATCACTTTTTAAAGTGTTTAATAATAATTTATTTTATATTATATAGTTTTTCTACCAGTTTGCTCTATTTTGCAGAATCTTGCACCATTTTTTTATTAAAATGATTTGTCTATCCATATCAAAAACCTTTTACTATCTGCAATATCATTTTTTAAAGTGAGTGTAAAAAATCATGTCTTTTTGAGTTCAATTTATTACAATTCATTATTTTTTTTTATTATTTTAATCATTTATCAGTGATTAACGAGACAATAAATGATAATGTAGAGGATAATAATTAAAATTATAATTGATGAAAATTTGGTTTTGTAAATTTTTTCATTTAGGTATTTGTCCCCTAATTTTACAATAAAATAAGAGGATAAAATACCAACAATAGCTCCTACAAAGATATCGAGGGGATAATGTACTCCCACATATACTCTTGAAATTCCCATTAAAATACCTAAGGGGTACAATATCCATCCAGAATTGAAATTAAATCTTTTAATCTTAATTTTATATGTAAGTGAAAAAACAGTTGCAAGTACAAATCCTGCAGCACTATGTCCTGATGGAAAAGATGATAATTTTTCACTGGTTAATTGATGCACATTGTTTAAAACATCGAATGGTCTTGGTTCGTTTATTGAAAATTTTAGATAAATCACAATAAAACTACATATTAATCCTGATAAAATTAAATAAGTTGAAATTCTTTGAATGTTCTTTTTCTTAAAAATCAGAGAGTATAAAAATAAAAGGATAAACAAACTCCAAATAAGAGAATCATTAATGTAATTTGTGAAACATGGTATGAAACTATTTAAAATATTATTATGGATGCCATGGTTCAAAAAATAAAATAAATCTATATTAAGTGCCATGTTGTTTTCATTTAAAAAACTAATTATAACTCCTCCAGATATAGGTTACATATGAATTATTTTAACTTACCCTAAGACAATATTAAAATTAGTACCAAACATTTTTGGCACCTAAAAAAATATGCCATAATATTAAATATTAAATGTAAGACCAAAGTTAAAATAGATCCTAAAAAAATATAGTTCATAGGCACACTAACCACTAATGAAACCATCAAAATAGCTCCAACAAAAAAATCTAATTGATCGAGAATAGGTGCTGGTGTTCCTTTAGAAAGTCCTAATCGTCTTTTAATAAAGCTTCCCACAGCATCACCAATTAATGCACCTAAACTTAATAATAAACCTATTTTAAAACTTAATAAAATATTCCCATCTTTTAATCCCCATATTATTCCAGTCAATGTACCAAATAGAATCCCATAGATGAATCCTTCCAATGTTACACCATCACCAATAATTCTATAACCATCAATAAAATCTTTCTTTTTATCTATTGGTGTTTTACCTCCGAATATACATCCACTCATGTTTGCAATATAAGCTGGGAATAAAAAATAAATTACATTTAAAAGAAATATAAAATTTTTTGCAATAAATAAATTCATTATAATCCCTTATGTCATTTCGAAAATCAAACTTTCATTAATATGCTTATTCAAACCAGAAATATATTAATTAAACAAATAAACCTTTAAGATCCCATAAAAGCTTTGGATTTCTCTTTATAATTTCATAAAGGAGTTTTTTTGTATTCGCTTCAGTTATATTGTAGTTTTCCATACTATGGAATATTGAATTAAGTGTTTTGTCATCCGTTGTCAGTAATTTTTCTTGCACTTTTTTATTTCTGTGCAAAGTTTTACCAAAATCATTTTTCCATAGTTCATCATATTTTTTGAGGGTTTTAACACTATAATCTTTTTTATTAATAGATTCTATCGCTATATTAGTGGCAAAAAGTCCTCCAATCATAGCATTTAGAATACCTCCACCAGTGATAGGATCCACATGTCTTGCAGCATCTCCTACTAACATTACATTATCATTAACAGCAGATTTAAGAGGATATCCCACAGGAACACCGCCAGCATTGATTTCAATTATTTTTCCATCAGGAAAATTATTATTTACAAAGTTATCAAGATATTCTTTAGGGCTTTTTTTAGATAGTGAAGATAAGACTCCTAAACCTATATTTGCTACATTTTTCCCTTTTGGGAATATCCATAAATATCCTCCAGGAATAGTTTCGTAACTTAAATAAAAATGACAAAATCTCTCATCAAAGTTTATATTAGTCATTTGGTACTGTACACAAGATTCTAATTCATTTAAGTTAAGAGTAGTATTCATACCTGCCCAATTTCCAATTTTACTCTCTATACCATCTGCACCAATTAAAATTTTCGTTTCAGCAGTAAAAATTTCATCAGAATTTTGCATTGTTAGTTCAATAGTTCCCTGATCTTTATTTTTTTTTAATCCTGTAGCAGTTGTTTTAACCATAAGGTCTGAACCTGCTAATGTAGCAAGTTTCACAAGATCTTTATCAAATATTTTCCTATTAAGAACATATCCTGCCTCATTTCCAGCTTTATCTCCACTTAACACAATTTCTGTTTTTTTATCTGGAGAATAAACCTTTGCACCATCTACTTCTGCAGAAATCCATTTTTTATCAATATCCTTAAATATTTCATTGAACTTCTCTTTTCCAACACCTTCAGCACAACGCACAGGCACACCAATTTCCTGTCTTTTTTCAAGCAATAACACATTTAATCCATTTTCAGCAGCACTTCTTGCTACAGTACTTCCAGCTGGACCTGCTCCAACAATTATGATATCATAATCAGTCATCAAATATCATTCCTCCAATTCAATAGCTCTAAATGGACATGCTTTGATACATGAAAAACATAAAGTACAATTTTTATCTTTAATTTCTAAAAAAGTATTTATAATTTCATTAGCATTAAAGTTACAAACAGCAATACAAGCACCACAGCAAGCACATTTATATCTATTAATATTTATTTTTCTTTCCATAATTTCACATTCTAAAACTATTTAACATATTATTTTATTATTTACCAATAACATTTTTAATAACTATTAAATTTTAGTTATTATGATAACCTAATTCTGATTGATTTATAAATAATATACTTTTATAGTCATTTTGAAAACCTTGTAAATTTATAAAATTTTTTGATATACTTTATTTAAATTTAATTTAAAAGTACTTTACAAGATATAATATAAATTAATAATTGATGAACATTAACATAATGACTATAATTTAGAAAATCTTTAATTTTCTTTATTTATAAAATCTCTGATTTTATGAGTTAGAAAATCTTTAATTTTCTTTATATAAAAACATGAGTGTCATGAAAACCTCCACACTTTTTGACAATCATACATACCATTAAACAAGCAATTATTTGTAATTTATATTATATAAAATAATATGAGTACATATCAACTGGTTTGGACATTTTAAATCTATTATTTAGTTTGTATGAACTCTGGATCATTAATAATAAAATGATTATCAATTTGTATTTTTCTCTGCATTTATTGAAATATTTTTTATAGCAATTTGAGAATATATGAATGCGAATAAACTTCCAATAATATTTCCAACAACAATTCCTAACCATACACCATTTTCACCCATACTTAGGGTTATGGCAAAAATATAAGCAATAATAATGACTAAAATAAATTCTCTAATAAGTGCCAAAATTAAAGAATCGAAACCTCTTCCTAATCCCTGAAATATTGATCCTGCAATTGAACCTATTGGTATGAATAAAATGAAAAAACATAAGTTTCTTAAAAATACAATCATTCCATCAAAGAAACTTTGAGTTTGATTAGAATATGCAAATATTTGGGCTATATCTTTAGCAAATATGAAAGTAACGGTAGCTATAAAAATAGATATTAAAATTTCAAGTTTTATTGCATAGTTTCTGATTATTAGGAGATTTTGAAATCTTTTCCCACCATATGATGCTCCTGTTACAGAGACTACAGACAAAGAAATCGCTGTCAATGGGACAATTGTAAATAAAATAAATCTCCATCCAGCAGAGTAAATTGCCACACCTTGAATCCCAGATACAATTGTTAAGAATATGTTAATAATGAAAGTTTCGGTTGCAAGTATTAAAAATTCTGCTCCAGCAGGTAATCCAACATACAATATTCTTTTTAATATGGTTTTATCATAAGTAAAATTTTTATAAGAAAATTCGATATAAGTGTCTTTTTTAAACCATTTTATCAAAATAATCGAAACAATTATCATCGATAAAATGGATGCATAAGCCGCTCCACTAATTCCAAGAGAAAAATAGTAAATAAATACTGGGTCAAAGAGGATATTCAAAATTGCACCGAGAATAATTGCATAGGTAGCTTTTTTAACATTCCCTTCACCTCTTAAAATTCCATAAGAAGCATTTATAAAAAACATGAAAAAAGAGCCTCCAATAAAAATGGATCCATATTGATATGCTAAATCTGATGTAGATCCAGCTCTTAAAATTGAAAGCATAGGTTTTAGGAATAAAAGACCTAAAATAGTACTCAAAACTGAAATAAAAATGATCAATATCAAAACATGAAAAGCAGCATTATTTGCTTGAATTTTATCTTCAGATCCAATATATTGGGATATAATAACTGCTGCTCCAGTTCCAATACCATTTGTAAGCCCGATACCAATAAAGTATAATGGTATTATAAAACCAGTAGCTGCTAATGCATCTGATCCTAATCCAGCGACCCATATACCATCTATTAGAGTATAGGAGTAGTTGATTATCATTCCGATTATCAACGGCAGAGATAACTTTAAAATAGCTTTTTTAGGATCTCCAAGTAGAATATCCACTCCTTCAGTTTTTTCAATGCTTTTGGTCATAGTAATACCTGACTAATATCTTGATCTTGGATTTAAATTTTTTAGTTATGAGTACTCTTAAAATGTTTTTTTGTGAAAATGGGAATGTAAACATAGTTTTACCAATTTTTCATAACATTTTTATTAAAAATTTTTATTTAAAAATTATTCTCAAAATTGATTATTCTTTAATTTTAAGATATATCATTTCTTTTTAAAAGTTTAACAAAAATATATAGTATTAATAAATTTCAGTAAAGTACTATTATAATAAAACTATTATAAAATTTTTTTTGTATTGATTAACAAACAAGATTAAATATTTTTGAAAGAATATATAAAATACAAGTCGAAAATATTGGGATTGTGAAATTATCACTACCATCTGGAGATATGGCTTCGATTAGTGTAACAAATAAGGATATAAACAAGGATAATATAATTTTTGATATTGAGTCAAAATTAGTAAAAAATGTTAAAGAAACAAAAGATACTATCAACGATGCAATAAAAACACCTAAACTACCTTCAACACTTTTTTTTGCTTTTATATTTATTAGTGATTGTACATTATATTTATGATATCCAAATTTTAGCCCTATTATTTCCCCCATTGTATCAGCAATTGCTAAATTAAATACTCCTATAAAACAATAGTTTGGCAAAATAAATTTGGATATTAATGTTCCTAAAACTGCGAAAATTGGTGGAAAAACAACAAAAAAAGTTTCATTTTGATAATCATTTTCCCTTGAAATGGCTTCGAAGAAAAAATTTCCTTTTCCAGCATGTAATATATAAATAACGAATGGAAATCCAAGTAAAATAGCAATTATGGCTGTCTGAAATGAAAAATACAAAATACAAAATAGCCAAACAAATGAAAATGTGATATGGAAAAATTTTCTACTGTAATTTGAGGGAATATTATTTTTTCTTAAAAGACCAGAAATAATCAGAAGGAGAAATCCAATTAAAGAAATTATTACTCCATTTAAGATAGTATATTTATCGATGTTTTGAAAAAATACATGCATAATAATCATTTCTTTTTAATTTGTCGAATTTTCTTAATTAATATATAATTTCATCTAATATTTCATTTTATATTCTTCCAAGTATCAATCCTAAAAATGCTAAAGTCATACATATTTTACACAGTTTCTGCATCTTTCTAAAAAGTTTTTTATGCTCAGTTTTGAAATTGAGAATTCCAATATATATGCAGTATAAAAGCAAAATATCGACTGAAAATATTATTAAAACGTAGTTTAAATTCATTAATCCTAAACAGTAAAGTATGGGGCTAAGAATTATAATTAAAATTAATAAAAATGAAGATATGCACATAGCAGTTTTAGTTCCTAAATGTAATGGTATTGTATTGGTAAATGATCTATCACCATCAATATCCTCAATATCTTTATATATTTCTCTTGATATTGTAAATATAATAATGAAAATTAGAAAAATTAGAAAAATTGAGTTAAATTTATTTATAACTGATGCTCCAAGCACTATACTAAAACTACATGCAACACCAATGATTATATTTTTAAAAATAGATTTTTTGTATTTCATATTATACAATTGTAAAATTAATGTATAAATAACTAATAAAATTATAATTGAAAGGTTTATAAATAAAGAAATTAAAATACCAAGACATATCAAGATGGTTCCAAATCTTTTTGCTTCAATAAGTGATATAACTCCCATTGGAATGGATTTGTTTGGTTTATTGATTTTATCTATATTGATATCGTAATAATCATTTAAAACATAGGATCCTGCAGATATACATCCAAAAGATAGAGTCGTTAAAAATAGATTAAATTGTGCATGATTAAAGTCTATTTTATTTCCAATAATATATGGTGTCATAAGTACGATTAACATTAGTAAAAATGTGTTAAATGGGCGTGTCAGTGTGATATATGCTTTGAATTTATTAGATTGCATTAAACACCTCTTCCAAATAGAGGAAATATTGGTTGTTTATTCTTTTTATGAAATCGCACATGTAAAAATTTAATAATTGGTCTTAATCTTCTATATTTTTGATAAAGACCATGCAATATTCCATCTTTTATATATGCTAATGTAAACTTTCGTTTATACTTATCTTCTGTAAATAGAATTTTAAAAAGTTTAATTGGGCGAAATACAAATTTAAAATATTCTATAAGTAAATCATTTATCATGTCAGAGGTATTATAGTCCTTTGGTATTATTATTGGATTCACATAATTCCATTCTTCATAATCAAATGTTCTTATCCAATCTTTTGCTTCATTATATAAATCTGTCCAAAGAAAAGGAACAGGTAAATAAACTATAACAAAATCAGGATCCCATTTTCGCATGATCTTAAATTTCTTTTTTAGACTTTTCCTATTTTCATTTCTATCTCCAATTAGTAAATTTACAGAAACGGCTATTTCCCATTTTTTTAGCACTTGAATGGCATTTTTATTATCATTTACTGAAGTGGATTTATTAATTTTATTTAAAAATTCTTGTTCAATACCTTCCATGCCTAAATCTACATGTACTATGCCTGATCGTTTGTACAACTCTAAATATTCGATGTCTCTAATCACATCGGTCACTTTAAGATTTAAAATCATGTGTATCTTTAAATTCCTATTTATTATCTCTTGTAAGACTGATATCCATTTTTTTTGATTGACTGCTGGGTTTTCATCTGCGAAAAAAAAATATGTGACATTATACTTCTTGTTTAGATATTCTAATTCATCAACGAACTGTATAGGGTTTCTACACCTATATTTTTCCCAAAACTTCCACTGCCCACAAAATGTACATGATGATGGACATCCTCTTGAAAACTGAACTACTGCTGTTATTTCATTAGTAGTTCCATTTTTATATAATTCCCAATCAATAAGTTCCCAAGCAATTTTTAGTGAATCAAGGTTTTTTATTGGCTCACGTGGATTATTAACAAAAAATTCTTTACCATTTCTCCAAACAAGACCATTTATATTCTTCAATGATTTTTCTTTTAAGTTGTCGAATAATTCTCCAATTGTTTCTTCACCTTCTCCCTTTATAATGAAATCAACATGAACATGATTTTCCATAACTTCTTGATAAAGAAAAGTGGGATGTACCCCTCCATAAACAGTTATAATATCTGATCTGACTTCTTTAGCCATTTTTAAAACCTTAAGACATTTGTTCGATGTTGGTGTAGATGCACTTGATCCAACACACACAGCATCTGGATCTGATTGTTTAATAAAATCATAAATGTCTTCATCTTCAAGATTTAATTTCGATGCATCTAATAGTTCTACCTTATGTCCTTTTTCAATCAATGTTCCGCCTAGATATAGTAATCCTAATGGAGTCATTGTGCCAATAGCCAATTCAGCTCCACCACAATGAAAATTAGGATGTATTAACAAGATATTCATATTATAAACTCTACATTTTTAATTATTTCAGGACTTTTAGTGAAAATTGTCCTAATAATGAAAATTATTATCTTATTTCATGAAATTAGATTCAATTGAACATAGTGTCAAGACAATTTAATTTTGGGTATTTTTTAAACATAGTATTTTGATAGTTTTTTGTCTGCTTTCTTTTTATTGAAATTCCAATTAATTTTACTATTTTTTTCATTCCTATCA
>JAISTD010000082.1 GCA_031272765.1 Candidatus Methanovirga australis
AGACAATAATCAGCATTTTCTCTTTCTTTTATTTCATTTTTTTGTGCTTCTTCGTCCCAATCATCAACCACTGGATCAAAATAGGGTATTTTTAACTGTTTTTTTAGTTCATCTCTCCATTGTGAACCGTTGCATGTTCCACCAAGAAATACTTTACTTATTTTCCTATTTTTCATAATTTAATCACTTACTCCTATATTTTAAAAATATTTTTTTTATTCAAATGTATTATATGTGAAGAGGAGTATTCCATGTTTCAAAAAAAGTATGAATAACCAGCTATTATATATTTTTAGAGCTACCGCTACCCTTAAATGGTTTAAGGGAGGACGGTAAAGTATTTATATCATACTGATTAAAAATATTACTGGTTACAAGAAACATGGAAAATGTCACTACCTTGTAATATGTAACCTTGTATGAGTGATAATTCATTAGTGCCAGCTAATGATTATCATTATGCTCATACTAAAATTACACTTATTTATTTTATCGTCAAAAAAATTAGTTTTTTTTTTGACTAATCATTATTTTTAATGTTTTACATTTAAATAATTTATATTATGTTTTATAATAATTATTTTATGTATTACCAAATTATATAGTTACTTATTAATAAAAGTAGAATTTATATCATTTATCCTATAGAGCATTCCAAAATAATATATTATTAAAACTAATAAGGACTAGTATTAATTTTTTTTTAGATCAAATATAGGTTTTCATAAATATGGTTTATTCTTTATTAAATGATTTCAATAAATTCATTAAAATCATGAGGAATCATGATGGATCCAATAAAATAGATACAAGCACTGAATCTTTTCTATCACCAACAACATTAATACCTTTATTATGTGAAATAAATAATAAAAAAATACAATATATAACAGCTCACCCAAACACGAGTAATTATATAAAAGACATACTTAACAAAAAAGCCACCAATACAAGAACACCATTCATAATTCTCCCATACGATGAAAATGAAAGAAAGAATAAAGAATTAAGTCATAATACTGCATTAAAACTTAATAAGGACTATGGAAGTTTTTTCGTCTTAAAATATATAATTGCTGAATTAACAAACAATATTTACGATCATTCATCATTTGAAGAAGGATATTCAAATCAAGGTTACACTTACTGTCAAGAATATCCGAATAAAGACTTGTTAGATATTTGTGTCATGGATGATGGATTATCAATCCCTGGAAGATTTAAGAAATCTGGTATAGAATTTAATGATGAGTGTCATGCTATTGAAAAAGCAATTAGTAACATTTCCACTAAATCAGAAGATCCTTTAGAAAGAGGTAATGGATTATGGTCAACCATAAAATTAGTTGTTGAAGGAAATGGAGGGAGTGCTTTAATTGTTTCAGATAGAGGATATCTTCATATAAAAAATAAAGAAAATTATAAATATGATTTATTAAATAATAATGATATATTTAAGGGTACTTTGATTTCATTAAGATTAAAGAAAAATCAAGTTCAAAATATTCATGAATTGATTGAAATATTCCCAGGTAACCCTTATAAATATAAAATAGGGAGGGGGTAAAATATGAGTGTTAAAAAATTAATAATTAAAGAATTGATAAATTCCTCATTAGAATTTAATGCTGCGGCTACAGACCTTATTAATGAAATAGAAAACATGGGTGAAGATGAAATAATCATTGACTTCACAGATGTTGTTTTCATCAGCCGATCATTTGCTCAAGCATATGTTAGTGGGAAAATTAAGTCTTTCAAGACTGTTAAAGAAGTTAATATCCCTGTTGAAGTGGAACCGATGCTTAAAATGATTGAAAATAATTTTAATCAACGAATAAAATCCACGAACTAAACGAGAAGAAATGGTTAAAAAATGACTGATGAAGAAATGAAAGATAGATTAAAGGATTTGGAAAAGAAATTAAATTTTTTAAATGATACTAAGGAAACTAATATAAGTAAAATTAGTTTAGAGTATAAAAGAGTAGAGCCACAGACAATTATTATTGAAGAAGTTTATGAGCACGATTTTCTTTATTATTAATATAAATAAACAAAATTTTGTTATCACAAGGATTTTTGACGGAGTCAGGAAAATGTTAAGTTTCCTAAACAATTCACAAAAAAAATACACTGACAACAAAGAATTAAAACTTGAAAACCATGAAATTAAAGAATTAAAATTAGGCACAGTCAAAATACAAGGTGAGGAAAATATTGAAAAAGTAAATGAACTAAAAAGATATGGCACAGTTAAAATCCAAAATGGGGAAATAATCATTAAAAACAGGAAAGACCGCAAAACCATCAATGGGTTAGCTAAAATACTCAATATGGGCGAAAATGTCATAGATAATGTTGAAAGATCTTTTTTTCAAAAATCTATTTTAGATAGTGCTAATATAGGTGGATCCCACCACTCATTTTTTGAAAATGGTTTTTTCTCTGGATATGCTTTCTATTACAAGAAAGAGATTAAAGATGTAATGTTCGTTGTTAACGGGCAACATTTCGAATATAATACTTTTGCAGCACTAGCTTGGGGTACTAAAGGCATCGGTGGAGCTTTAGGAATGACACAAAGTCCAAATGCTTCTTATAAGGTGATTGTCAAATTAAAGGATGGAAATGAAGTCAATATTTGGGAGCATAGTGTCAAGACAATTTAATTTTGGGTATTTTTTAAACATAGTATTTTGATAGTTTTTTGTCTGCTTTCTTTTTATTGAAATTCCAATTAATTTTACTATTTTTTTCATTCCTATCA
>JAISTD010000110.1 GCA_031272765.1 Candidatus Methanovirga australis
TTTCATTTACTATGTCTTCTATATTTGTTTTTATTTCACTTCTTACTCCTGTAACTCCCATTGATGAAACAAGGTAAATAAATCCTTTTGCTTGTTTTGCAATCATTTTAATTCTTTCATCTGAGGTTGGAGCTATTAAAGAGATGATATCTACATTATATTTATCTGTATAGTTGGAAATTTCTTCTCTCTCTTCGTATGGTAGGTCAGGGATTATAATTCCGTCTACACCAAGTTCATTTGATTTTTTAAAGAATTTTTCATATCCATAGAAGAAAACAGGGTTTATGTAGGTTAAAAATACAAGGGGAATATTGGATTTTTCTCTAACAGCCTTAACAATGTCAAAAACATCATCTGTTGTTAATCCTTTACTTAATGCTCTTATATTTGCATCTTGGATAACTACCCCTTCAGCTATTGGGTCTGAGAAAGGGATGCCGATTTCTACAATATCTGCTCCTGCTTCATCCATTGCTAAGATGTACTCTATTGTTTTTTCTTTTGATGGATCACCAGCTGTTAAAAAGCCTATAAAGGCTTTCCCATCTTTAAATGCATTTTCTATTTTAGACATTTAAATACTCCCTTTAAAATCAATTCCTTTGGCTATAGCATCTTTGTATTGCTTAATAGACTCTACATCTTTGTCTCCTCTTCCAGATAAGCAGACTACAATAATATCTGTAGTCTCCATCTTTGGAGCGATTTTAATTACTTGAGCTATTGCATGAGCACTTTCTATTGCACAAATTATGCCTTCTTTTTTAGCTAAATATTCAAAGCCATCGACTGCTTCATCATCTGTAATTGGAAGATATTTTGCTCTTTTTATATCATTTAAATAGGCATGTTCAGGTCCAATACCTGGATAATCAAGTCCAGCTGATATTGAATAGACTGGAGCTATTTGACCATAGTTTCCTTGGCAGAAATAAGACTTCATACCATGGAATATGCCAATTGAACCTTTTGTGATAGATGCAGCATGAAATTCAGTATCAATACCCTTTCCACCAGCTTCACAACCTATTAAATCCACCTCTTTATCCTCAATGAAGTTGAAAAATGAACCAATTGCATTACTTCCTCCACCAACACAAGCAACAACAGCAGAAGGTAATTTGCCTTCTTTTTCTAATAATTCTTCCTTAATTTCCTTACTTATAACACTTTGAAAATCCCTGACAATCATTGGAAATGGATGTGGCCCCATTACAGAACCAAGGACATAATGAGTGTCATATACACGACTGGACCATTCTCGCATAGTTTCATTTACAGCATCCTTTAATGTAGCAGTTCCACTACTAACACCATTAACTTTAGCTCCCAATAGCTCCATACGATAGACATTAAGTGATTGGCGATCCATATCCTCTAATCCCATGAATATTTCACATTCCATACCTAAATATGCAGCAGCTGTTGCAGTAGCCACTCCATGTTGACCAGCTCCAGTTTCAGCAATAACTCTGGTTTTCCCCATCTTTTTAGCAAGTAAAACCTGACCTAAAACATTGTTAATCTTATGAGAACCAGTATGGTTTAAATCTTCACGTTTAAGATAAATCTTAGCCCCACCTAAGTCCTCAGTCATATTCTCTGCATAGTACAAAAGAGAAGGCCTTCCTCCATAAGATTTAAGTAGTTCATCAAGTTCCTCATTAAACTCAGGGTCATTTTTATACTTTTCATAAGCCTTTTCAAGATTTATCAATTCATTCATCAATGTCTCGGGAATATACTGACCACCATACTCCCCATATCTTCCTTTAATCACTATTAATCCTCCTATTATTATTTAAAATAATTTTTATATTTATTATTCTAATTTTTATTATTTTTATTTTTATTCATTAATTTTTTTATTATTTTTATTTTTATTTATTAATTTTTTTATTATAACTTTTGATCAAACTTTTTTTAAAAGTTTGAATGATATTTATAAGTTCTTCTATTTTTAACTGACTTTTAAGACCATTTTCCTCTGCTCCTGAGCTTACATCAACCGAATATGGGTTTAATTTAATAGCTTCTTTAATATTGTCTTTATTTATTCCACCAGCAATGAAAAATGGTTTATTAATGTTTTTAATTAAGTGCCAGTTAAATGTTTTCCCACTTCCCTTTCCACTATCAAGTAAAAGATAATCCACTACAGAATCATTCCATTTTTCAATATCATCAACTTTCTTGACTTCAATAGCTTTAATAATTGGAATTTCTTTATTATTTTGATTTCCTTCATCATTTCTATAGATATTATTGATTTTTTCCTTTAATTTTAATATATACTCTTCATCTTCCTCTCCGTGAAGTTGGATTAAGTCAATAATATTATTTTCAACTAATTTAACTATATTATCAATGTCTTCATTAACAAAAACTCCTACAGCTGAAATATTTTCATTTAAATTAGTTTTTAATAGCTTTGCCTTATTAAAGTCTATTTTTCTTGGACTTTCTGCAAATACAAATCCAATAAAGTCTGGATTATATTTATTTACAATTTTTATATCTTCTTCTCTTTTTAATCCACATATTTTAATTTTAGGACGAATATTCATATTACTGCTATAGTTATTATTATAGTTATTGTTATAGTTATTATTGTTATTATTATAGTTATTATAGTTATTATTGTTATTGTAATTATTGTTATTATTATTGTTATTGTTGTTATTATTATTTGTTATGCCTTTAAGATGGTTTATAGCTTCTTTTTTATCTTTGACTATCATTAAGGATTCTCCAATTAAAACTGCGTCTATATCATTGTTTTTTAGGGTTTTTATGTCTTCTGGAGTTTTTATTCCGCTTTCACTTACAAATAAGATATTTTTTGGAACTATTTTTCTTAGATTTATGCTGTTGTTTAAGTCTAAATTGAAAGTTTTAAGGTCTCTATTGTTAACACCGATTATTTTAGCTCCTGAATCAATAGCTATTTGGATTTCATCTTTATCATGGGCTTCAACAAGGGGGGAGAGGCCTAATTTTTTAGAGAGGTTTATGTATTCTTTTAATTGATTTGGACTTAGAATTGATACTATTAAAAGAACGGCACTTGCTCCTAATAGCTTAGTTTCATAAATCATGTATTCATCTATTATAAAATCCTTTCTTAAAACTGGAATATTAACGGTTTTAGCTATTTCTTTTAAATATTTATCCTTTCCTTTAAAATAATCAGTTTCAGTTAGTACTGAGATGGCTGAGGCCCCTCCTTCTTCATATTCTTTAGCTATTTCTATGTAGTCAAAATCTTCACTTATTAATCCCTTGGAGGGGGAGGCTCTTTTTACCTCACAAATAAATGATATTTCATCTGATTTTAGAGCTTTTTCAAATGGTAATGGCTCATCTGGACTTTCGTCAGGACTTAATTCATTTGAATTTTTTGATAATGGCTCCATTGATTTTATTTTTGCTATTAAAACTTCTAATGGTAGTTTTTGCTTTTTCTTTTCAAGCCGTTTTTCTGTTGCTTTAACTAATTTATCAAGAATCATTAAATAACCTGTAAATTGAATTTAAAATTATTAAACTTATTAAATTATTAAAATTATGTTTTTTTACTTTAAATTTTATTAGATAAATCTATGAAGTTGTCCAGTTGTTTGGCTGCTTTTCCACTGGCTATTATGTCATTTGCCATGTCTACGCCTTCTTTTAGAGTTTCTGCTTTTCCTCCTATGTATAGGCCTGCTCCTGCATTTAGTAGTATTGCATCTCTTTTTGGGCCTTTGTCTCCATGGAGAATAT
>JAISTD010000149.1 GCA_031272765.1 Candidatus Methanovirga australis
TTGTGGGGGAGGTTAGGTGATAAAAACCCTTCAACACCAAATTTTTCTATGGATTGTTAGTCAATAGGAATAGTATGGATAATTTTATCTATTCCTCGGTTAATATTTGGTATGAGTTCTAATATTAATGTTATTTGGTTGATTTTCACAATTTCTTAACAACGATTGGAAAAGCTTTAATATTCCCAATTGCAAATTCTGTTGCTTATACTTTATCTCCAAAACTTTACAAAACAAGAATGATATTTTTAGTTGCTTTATCTCTTGCAAGTGCACGAGCATTAAATTCACAAATTGTTAGATTTTTTAATAATGATCACATTATTTTCTTATATTGGCTTGTTTACCAATACTCACAGCTATTTAATTGTTTTTTCTTATTAAATAAAATAAAAAATATAATGGAATCTTAAATATATTTTCTTTAAATTATTGAATATATTATCAATAGCTATCTTAATAGCTTCTTCTATAAATTTATCTACTTTCAAGATGTTCCATTTTGAACTTTTTTGTAGTCTTTTTCCCTTTTCTACCTTTTCAATGATTTGAGATTTAAAAATTAAGTTTTTAGAGTAATAATATAGTATCAAAAATTTCTTCTCTTCCTTCAAATTTTTCTGGACTGACAGGAGCTTCAGATTGAAAAGGACTCTTTTTTTCATTAGCCAACATCTTATATCCCAAATATTTATTTTTCATCACTGAATATAAACTTTAAATGATTATAATATCTAATAACTATAAAATTTAATTTATCTAAACATTCCGTCGTCATTATATTTAACTGTTTTTTCACCAATTTCTGTGTTAAAAATCTTTTCCATTTGTAGTAGACATTGAAGTTTTGTTTTGAAAATCTTCTTTATCTCAAATATTAAACTATGTTTAGTTAGTCCATCTTCATAAATTGTATTTGATATGATAAATGATTGTAGAATATTATCTGGATGTTGGAGTTGGAAATCTGATAAAAATTGGTTAATAATGTATTTAAAGTTCCATATAAGTTCTATTTTTTTATCCATAGATGAAGTCATAATAATATTTAAATGTTCAGGAGACATGTTAGTTGCACATCCAATAATTATCATGTCTCCCTTTCCTTTTGGTTGAATAACATCAATTATATTATTTTCAGGATAATTCACTATAAAATGGAAAATTGAGTTTTCATCATGTACTTTTTCCTTAAAAAATCCTTCTTCTACTAACCAATCTTGAATTTCTTTCTCATTTATCATTTCAATCACTGACCATACCATATTTTAGCTATATGCTGTATATTTATTGATATTTTTTTTTATTGATTATTTTATTAATAGATTATTTTATTAGTATTCATTTGATCCAATACGTATTGATTATTTTAAGTATTGATTATTACTTATTTAATTATTTTAATAATTACTCAATAAATTCAATGTTTTTTTTTTTTATTCTATACTTTACACTTGAGTTTATTTGAGATTTTTAATTTAATTTATATTTTATATTAAAATTAGATTTAATAAATTAATTAAATAAACTAAAAATTATTATTAAAAAATATCCATAATATTATCTTTGTTAAGACATAATATTTTTTATCTTTGTTAAAGATTTTTATTGTTAATTTATTATTTATAATATCTACTATTATAATATTGCATAGTATATTACTTTAAAGTATATATTGGATTTTAGTAGTACTTTAAATTATCATTTAAATTAATTTTAATAAATAATTGAAGAGATATCAGATATCTAAATAATTTTGATTTATATAAATTATAATAAAATGAATTATCTTTAATTAATATTCAGTTTACACTAAAGAGTTTCTATTAACTTCAGTTTGTTAATAATCAATAAAATTAATATTTACTAAAAATTCTTTACTTTAAAAGTATTAACTTTGAAAATATTTATTTTATAGAAACTCTCAATAAATTATTATCGTAATAACACAAATTGATGAAAGAAAATAAGAATAAAGATGATGTGCAATGTTCTGTTATATTATAAATTATATATACTATGTTGATAATACTATTATTGTTAATTATATTTTCATTGATTAAATTATTAAATATTTATTAAACCTTTAAGGAAGGATTATTATGATAGCAGATTCAATTAAAATAGCTGATGGAGTATATTGGGTTGGTGCTTTAGATTGGGATATACGTGATTATCATGGTTATAAATTAAATGGAACAACATATAATTGTTACTTAGTTTTTGGAAGTAATAAGGTTGCATTAATAGATAATGTATACCCAGGATTCTCACCCCAACTTTTAGGTAGAATAAAAGATGCTTTTGAAAAAGAAAACAGAGAATTAAAAATAGATATTGTTATTCAAAATCATATTGAAATGGATCATATACATTCATTATATGAAATAATTGAGAAATTTCCTGATGTAGAAGTTTACTCTTCAACAAGAGGGGTTTCAGGGATTAAAAATTTGTTTCCTGCATTAGAGAACTTTGAAATAAAAACTGTTAAAACTGGAGATATTTTAGATATTGGAGGTAAATCTTTTACTTTTGTTGAGGCTTCAATGTTACACTGGCCAGATAGTATGTTTACATTTTTAAATGAAGATGGAATTCTTTTTTCTAATGATGCTTTTGGTCAGCATTTATGTTTAAGTGAAAGGTTTGACTATGAATTGTCTAATGGCTTGTTAATGAAAAATGCTAAAAAATTTTTTGCCAATCTCATAACTCCATCTTCTCAAATAGTTGTTAAAAAGCTTGATGAAGTTGGTAAATTAGGTATTTTAGATAAGATTAAAATGATTGCTCCTTCTCATGGTCAGATATGGACAAAGCCTGAGGAAATAGTTAATGCATATAAAGAATGGGCAACTGGAAAATGTAAGGATAAAATAACTTTTATTTATGATACTATGCATCATTCAACTCGAAAATTGGCTCATGCTATGATTGAAGGTGTTCTTTCAGAAGGATTTGAAGTAAAAACATTTTTCCTACATCCTGATGAGAGAAGTAATATTGTGACTGATGTTTTAGATAGTAAAGCTATTTGTTTAGGTAGTCCAACTATTATGAATAATCCATTTCCAAGTTTAGGAGATATTATATTTTATTTCAACTGTCTGAGATTTGATAGAACAAGTTTAAATAAAAAAGCTGTTGTATTTGGTTCTAAAGGTTGGGGTGGTGGAGCTGTTAAAAAACTTTCTAATGATTTAGAACAATCTGGTTTTGAGATATTTGAAGAATATGATGTTTTTAATATTCCTCATGAAGAAGAATTAAATAAATGTTATGAAATAGGAAAAAGGTTAGCTCAATCACTTAAAGATTAGGCTGGATTTTGTTAATTATCTATTATTTCCTTCTTTTAATTTTCAATTTTAATTTTATAATATGATCTTTACTTTATATTATAAATAATTTAGAAATTATTATATTAATTAGAAAATTAATTGTTTAAAAATAAATTATAATAAATATATTATTAATATAAAAAATAAACTTTTAAATTAGAATTTAATCAATAAGAAGCATAATTATCTTAAATAAAAAGTATAATTATCTTGAACATATAAAATTTACAGGTGAATAAATGACAAATATGAATCAACCAATTTACATATTACCTGAGGATACACAAAGATTTTTGGGTAGAGATGCACAAAGAATGAATATTTTAGCTGGAAGAGTATTGGCTGAAACAATTCGAACAACTCTTGGCCCAAAAGGAATGGACAAAATGTTAGTTGATAGTTTAGGTGATGTTGTACTTACAAATGATGGAGTAACTATTCTTCAAGAAATGGACATAGCTCATCCTGCAGCAAAAATGATAGTTGAAATAGCTAAAAAACAAGAAAGTGTTGTTGGAGATGGAACCACGACAGCTGTTGTTATTGCTGGAGAGTTACTTGCAAAAGCTGAAGAACTATTAGATGATGGAATTCACTCATCAACAATACTCTTAGGGTATAAAAAAGCATTGTCTAAGATCTATGAGATATTGGATGAGATATCAATAGATGCAAAAGATAAAGGAACATTATTAAAAGTTGCTATGACTGCTATGACAGGTAAAGGTTTTGATTATGGAAAAGAGCAATTAGCTAATTTGATTGTAGAAGGAGTTCTAAAAATCGAAGAAGATGGAAAAGTGGATAAAGATAACCTTAATATTCAAAGGGTTTCTGGAGGTTCGGTATCTGACTCTGAAATAGTCGATGGAATATTAATTGATAAAGGCAGAGCAGCTGAAAGTATGCCTAAAAAAATTGAAAATGCAAAAATAGCTTTATTAAAATATCCTATTGAATTAAAAGACTTAGAAACTGATGGTAAAATCAAAATAACAGACCCATCACAAATTCAAGCATTCCTTGATAATGAAGAGGAAATGATTAAAGATATGGTTAACAAAGTTATTAAATCAGGAGCCAATGTCTTATTCTGTCAAAAAGGTATTGATGACTTAGCCTTACATTATCTATCAAAAGCTGGAATATTCGCTGTTAAAAGAACCAAAAAATCAGATATTAAACGACTTGAAAAGGCTACTGGAGCTAAACTTGTAACAAGTATAGATGATGTAGTACCAGAAAACTTAGGGGAAGCTGGACTTGTCTATGAAAAGAAAGTATTTGATCAGATATTAACTTTTGTTAAAGAATCTAAAAATCCAAAGGCAAGCTCAATTATTTTAAGAGGTAGCACAAAATATGTGACTTCTGAAGTTGAAAGAGCATTGGATGACGGAATAGGTGTTGTCTCTGCAACATTAGAAGATGGTAAAGTTGTAATTGGTGGAGGATCACCAGAAATAGAATTAGCAGGGCAACTAAAGAAATATGCTACAACTATCAGTGGACGAGAACAATTAGCTATTGAAGCCTATGCTAAAGCGTTAGAAGTTATTCCAAAAACTTTAGCAGAGAATGCTGGTTTAGATAGTATAGATATTTTAGTTGATTTAAGAGCAGCACACGATAACTCAAAGTACATGGGAATAAATGTCTTTGATGGGAAAGTTGTAGATATGAAAGAAGCTGGAATCATTGAACCACAAAGGATTAAAAAACAAGCCATTCAAAGTGCAACTGAAGTAACAGAAATGATTCTTCGTATTGATGATCTTGTAGCTGCAAGAGGAGGATTAAGTGAAACTGGAACTGATGATGATGGATTAGATCATAGTGGAATGCCTGCAGGAATGCCTGGTGGTATGCCTCCAATGATGTAATTTTATTATTTTTTTTTCTTCTCTTTCATATTCTATTAAAATTTTAAAAAACAATAAATCTAAAGATGCTAAAGTTTAAGTGATACTTCGTCTGTAAGTATTGTCTGTTAAAGATGCATCGATTTTGAAAATTAATTTATTCTACAATATATTTTTATAATGTGTTAAAATATATATAAATACAAAATTAGGTGTGAATTTGGATTTTGATGTTCTTGTAGATACAATTCAAAAATTTGAAGGTGTATTGAGGAAAAATTCAATTGTAAAAGTAACAGATTCTTTAAAAGAAGTTTATAATATAGGTGGAAAAACTCTTCTTGGTTTTGGAGATGATTCCTCAGCTATTGATATTGACAATAATAAAGCTGTTCTTGTAGCTGCTGATGGAATTTGGGGCAGGTTAATTGATATTGATCCTTATTGGGCTGGATACTGTTCGATATTAGTTAATGTAAATGATATTGTGGCTATGGGAGGAGAACCTTTAGCTATGGTTAACATACTCTCAGTTAAGGATAAGATTGTAGGTGATGAGATTATTAAGGGAATAATTGATGGTTGCCATAAATTCAATGTTCCTATGGTTGGTGGTCATTTCCATCCAGATGCTGAGTATAATGTCTTGGATGTTTCTATTGTGGGTGTTGTTGATAAGAATCATATGATAACAAGTTTTAGTGCTAAAGTTAAGGATAAAATTATTGTTTCCATTGATTTGGATGGAAGACAGTATCCTAATTCTCCTTTAAATTGGGATACTACATTGAATAAAGATGAGGGTATTGTTCAAGGTCAGTTAAAAGTTATGAAAACAATAGCTGAAATGGATTTAGTAAGTGCTGGTAAGGATATTAGTAATCCTGGTGTTCTTGGAACATTGGAAATGTTGCTTGAATCTTCAAATTGTGGGGCAAGAATTTATTTAGAAAGAATTCCAAGGAATGATAATGTAAGTTGGGAAGATTGGTTAAGAGTTTATCCTGGTTCAGGCTTTATTTTAACAGCTCCAAACGAAAATGTAGATAAAATTATTGATTTGTTGAAAGATTTTTCTCTTGAAAGCCAGGTTGTAGGTGAGGTAATTTCAGATAAGAAGTTGTATCTAAATTATGATGGTGAAGAAAGAGTGGTTTTTGATCAAGGGAAAAATCCTGTTTTAAATTTAAAACGACAAGGATTATAATATTCATATAACAATTTATTAATAAAATATAATTGTATTTTAATATTATTCACTAATTTTTTTATTACATTAAATTACAAAAAGTCTATTAAAATTAATGAAAATAAAGAAATAAATTTGCAACTTAATATAAATAAAAAGATTATTTAATACGAAAAATTTTATCTTACAATATAATTAAAAATCTTACCAATATAATTAGAATATAAATATTAATTAAAAGTAATATAAATTAAATATAACTTATCTGATTTATGAGGAGATAGTTAATGTTAGTAAAGGTTAATGGTGAAGAGGTTAGTTTGCCAGAAAATTCTACAATTAAAGATGCTATTGAAAAAACTAATGCTCCACACAATCCTAAAAGTATAATTTCTCTTATTAAAGGAACTAAGGAATTTGAACAGGATATTACTAAGTACAAGATAAAAACCACGATTGGAAATGTTATTATTGAATTATCTTCTGAGGATAGTGTTTTAACTGAGCTATGGAGAAATAGCTATCAGGAATTTGAAAATAAGAAGATAAGATGGACTACTTCGAATGAAATAGCTGCAGGTCCAATTGTAACAGACTTAACTCCATCTTCAGAAGAATTTGAATACAAGCAAGGAGATGTTATTTTAAGTTTGTCTGGATTTAGTAATGAATCAACACATTTAATAATTTTCAAAGAAGATAGTTCTGGCACATACAGTACTCCTGAGATTAATCAAGGTATTTTTGCCAGAATTATTGGTGGGAAAAGAACTTTGAATAATTTAACTCATTCAGATAATATAATTGGAATTGAAGGAATTGTCGAAAGAAAAAGTGTAGCAGATTCAGATTCTATGTCAGATTTAAACACAACTTTAAAAGAAGGAAATCAGATATTTACTCATGTCCTTATAAAACCTAATCAAGACTCTCCAAAATCTGTTGAACATTTATTCTCCTTAATTGAGGATAATATGATTAAAGTAGATTATCAATCAAATTCTTTCCTTGGATTTTATAGAATGGAAAGTATTGGTAAAGATCCAGAATATTCCACAATGCGAAAAAGAGGATCTGTAACTTTAAGAAACACAGGTAAAGGAATTGGTAAAGTTTACATATATCGTGAAGATAGAGTTCAATCTCCAGCACATACACTTGTGGGGTTTGTTGAAAATGGAATGGAATTAATAGATAGTGCAAATACTGGTGATTTTATCACGATTAAAACTGATCCTGAAAGAATAATGACTATGACAATGACCCAAAAAGAAGCGAATGAATTCTTAGCTATTCAAAATATTGAACAAATTAGAGAAGGGGTTCTTGATGATGATGCTCTCATAGTCAGCCAAAGCCCACTGAACACTATTGATATTCTAAAAGAGAAAAAAGTTAAGACTATTGGAATTGTTGAAGATGACTTAATCTTAGTAGATATTTATCATGAAAATGCTCCTCGTTCATCATGGTACTTTAAAAAAATTACTAATTTAATTGAAAAACCAATCGGTGCTTTAAAAATTCATTTTATGGTTCGTGACATGAAAATAGTGATTTTTGAAGGTAGTTCTAAGGAAGCTAAAGGTTTAATACCAGAAAATACTCCAAAAAATAGTATTTCTTCAGGAACACTGGGTATAACTAACATGTCAAGGAAAAATGTCGGATTAATTGGTGTTAGATTTGAGGATAATAATGAATATGGTCCAACAGCAGAACCATTTGATGGAACAAATATTATTGGAAAGATCGCATCTGATCCTAAAATTCTTGAAAAACTTAAAGATGGAGACATAGTTTACATAAAGGAAAATTAATGATATTGAAAGGAAGTTTTTTATTCATTATAAATGAATATTATCAAATAATTAATTTTAATAAAAATATTATAAAATTTAATAAAAAAAAATATTTTATAAATTTTTCAATGAATTCTTATAGGATTATACTATCTAATCTAAAGTTATACAATAATTAAATATAAA
>JAISTD010000184.1 GCA_031272765.1 Candidatus Methanovirga australis
CAGCAGCCACATTACTCATGCAAAATCCAGTTACACACAGCATTAAAAACAATGCTGTAAACAATTTATTTAAACTCATATTTATCACCTATAGTTCATTTTATTGATTCTATACAACAATTTTTTTATACATAACTAATAAAATTGTAAAAATAATTATGTACAACTAAATATTTAACCTCATTCTATATAAAGGTATTGCTCAATTCCATACTAACATATATCTCAAAAGTCATATTTACATAATTCATGATATACATCAATGTCATTCATATATTACACAGGTTATCAAGGTACTGGATTTTATTGCTGATCGAAATTAGATGTAATCAGTTGAATTCTTTTTATAATGTTTAAAAATTGGTATACATATTAAAAATATGATCAAACATATACTTATAAATAAATAACATCATAAAGACAAGAATATCATTTAATCAAACTTATTCTTCAATAATTTTAAAAAAATCTTGTATTTTATCTTTGAAATAGCTGATAATTTATAAACAATTTATTAAAGATTATAATAATTGTTTTAAATAATATATTTCCTCTTTCAAAATTAAATAAAGATTAAAAAGAAAAAATAATTAAAAATATTAAAGGATAAGAATAAAAGATAATGAGAAGAATAAAAGATAAAAAAATTAAGATATTATCAACTAAAAACAAAGAATAAATGAAAAAAGAAAAAAATTAGGTAAAAGGTTATGGTCATGGTCAATTGAATGAAGTATTTTAGCCTCCGCCTACAAATACCACAATTTCATAAGAATTATTATCATTTAATTCGTGTTTATTATAAAAATCTCTTGGTATTATTTCACCATTACATTCTACGGCAACTTTAGATAAGTCATATCCTTGAGATTTTAAGAATTCATTTAACTTTGTTCCCTTTTGAAAAGTTGCCTCTTCACCATTTATCTTCATAAAAATTCCAACCAAATAATTTGATTACATATTATAATTAAACAATATCTTAGTTTTATAAAACATTTAATTAGATATAATCATTTTAATTTATAGATTTTATTAGTTTACAATATATTAGTTCATAATATTAATTATAAAAGTTTTAATATTATAAAACTGAATTAATTATTATTTATATTAAATACTTAATATAAAATAATCTATATTTAGTTATTATCAAGTTTTACTTATAAATTATTTATTATAAATTTTTAAATTATAAATTTTTAAATACAACAATTTTTTAGATTCTATGATTATATTTATTAAAATTATTAATTTATTTAAAGCTACTATAATTTTAATTATAATTGAATAAAATTAATAATATCCTAAACTACAATATATTCAAATGATATTCTTTTATAAGAATTCACTAAAAGAATTATATTTAAATAGTTTAAAAATAAAATTAGTTTAAAAATAAATTAATTGAATTTAAAAATAGATTTGTATTCATATATTATATAAAAGATGATATTAAAAATTGAATAACTGAGGAAAACGTATGAAAGTGGATATAAAAGAATCTTTATTGATTTTTATTAGAGGATTTTTAATGGGTTGTGCAGATTCTATTCCTGGAGTTTCAGGTGGGACAATAGCATTGATTACTGGGATTTATGACAGATTGGTGCATGGTATTGGAAAAATCAGATTTGGTTTTATGAAACCTTTGCTGAAAGGAGACTTATCTGGATTTAAAGAAAAATTAATAGAAGAAATAGATTTTCTATTGTTTATTCCATTACTCTCAGGAATAGCTATTGCTTTAATCACACTATCCAAGTTAATAGCTTATTTAATGGTTGTTTACCCAATATACACTTTTGCATTTTTCTTAGGTTTAATATTAGCTTCAACATATATTTTATATACTCATATAGTTAAAGTTTCCTTTAAAATAGCTATTGTTTCAATAATAGGCTTTATATTAGCATTTATCTTTGTAGGGTTGAATCCTATATCTGCTAATCATTCATTGCCAGTTTTGTTTTTCTCTGGTTTAATAGCTATTTGTGCTATGATTCTTCCAGGAATTTCAGGTGCATTTTTACTTTTATTGTTAGGACAATATGAGTATATGCTTAATGCACTCCATAACTTTCATTTAAGTGAGATCATAACTTTTTGTGTGGGTGCTTTAATTGGAATATTATCATTTTCAAAGTTTTTAGATTATCTTCTTGAAAATTATAAAGAACTTACAATGGGTTTTTTAATTGGTGTTATGGTTGGCACATTAAGATTGCCTTATGATACAATTCAGAAGGGTTTAATTAATTCTTCAAGTTCTATGCCTTTAATAATAACTATTGTTATTGCTTTAATAGGTTTTATATTAATTATTATAATGGAGAAAAAATTCAACATTGTTGATCAAGTATAAATAATATAATTTATTTAATCTATCAGATATTATGAATCATAATTAACCATAAAGAAACTATAATAGCTGCAGATAATGGAACAGTTATATTATCTGTTCCTCGAGGACTTATTGCTTCTATAAAAGTTAATAATATACTTAAAATTATTGATAAAAATAAATTATTGGTTAATAAAAGAACTACTATTACAGCACTTACAAATATGGATAATGAACGTTCAATAGACCTTTGAGAAGGTTTTCCTCTAATTGCTTTTACATTATATTTATGCTTCCCAAATCTTACACCAACTGGCTCTGCAATAGCATCACAAATTGCAACACAAGCAGTTCCTATTAGCAAAATTTCCTTATTAAACAGTAAAAACCCAATAATAATCCAAAGCAAACTAAAAATTAAAGGTAATATTATATAAAAAGTTTCATTTGGAAAATCTGACTTTCTTCTCATACCTTTTAGCCATGAAAAATCCAATCCTCCAAAGCAAGCTATGGATATAGAAATAGTTCCACTAAGCACTAATGCAATGGTTGGAATGAGTGAAGAAAAGTTCAGGAAGATAAAAAACGAAGCAAATGCTGAAAAATGAAACATTTTTCTCGTATATCCATCATGAAATCCTTTACTATTCAAATATCCTGTTAAAGATAACACTAATGGAGGCAAGGATAAGCCCAATATAGTCCATATAATTAAGAACATGTCAATATCAATTACAAAATGCATTAACTTTGTTAAATAGTAAATCTGCATAAAAGTTAATATGTAGCCACAGATTGAACCTGCTAAAACTTGTGGGATAGTATGCTTCTTTAGAGTAACTCTACTCCACATTATCAAAGGTCCTATCAATCCCAATAAGAAACATAATGGATTAAAAAATATTAAAGCCATAGTCGGACCAGCGACACCCATAGAATACACACTTATTTTCCATTTTAAGTTTATTAAAAAAACTATTAATGTATTCGTCCCATAACAAAACATTAATGCTATGGTTAAAGGATTTGCCGATTATAAGTAGAGGATAAATGAACCTACTAAATAAACTGTGGCCACAATAATAAAGGGAGATTTCTATTTTCTTTAATAGTGTAATCTTTATCTACTCGTTTTATCTTGCTCCATATTAAAACTAAAGAAACTGGAACGATAGTTGCAAAAAGTAAAGATATGAATTCTATTAATAAAAAATTTTCTTTGTTAAGAAAAAAATTTAGAACAAAAAAAGTAGGAACAGCTAAAAAAGGAGCTTCAAGAATATATGAAACTATTTTTGCAAATGAACGCCTTAAATTATTAATTTCATAAATATTCATATAAATGAACTCCTTATTAATTATGTAACATTTTGAAATCATTAAAATTTTCTAAAATACTTACATTATGCCGTATATGTGATTATACTCTACATTAATTAAAACAATCCTCAAATTTTATATTTATTCTGTATTATATTATTTAATTTATCTATTAAAATATTAAAACATTATTTTTTAAGTTAATGACCTTATTTTTTCTATTTGATTTTTTGTTGTTGAAACAAAAATGTAATCTTGAATATAATAAAAATCAATTGTATGAATTTAAAACTTTAGAAAAATTATAGAAGCTTTAAAAAAAAATAACATTTATATATAACTTATATTAAAAAAAGTAATTATTATATAAAATAAAAATTTTTTTATTATATGAATATCCTGAAAATTTAATATAAAATAAAAAAAATAAATAAATACAACTATGATTAAAATAGGTGGTATTATGGCTGATGATATTGAATTAAATGCTCAAAAAAAATTGAAATCAAGAGTGAGAAAGTTTAAGAAAGTTTTAAAAGATGATGATGAGAAAAAAAAGTTTTTAGATACGTTAGGAGCCTCTGTAGAGATTTTTTTACCTACTAAAAACCCTGAAGAAGGAGACAGTATTATTCTTTACACAACTGCTGATGGTAAGATCATAGACAGCGAATATTCATATATAGAAGGCGAAGAAGATCCCATATCATTACCAATATCTGATAAAGATTTAGAACTTTTTCAAGAAGCATTTAAAGACTTCAAATTAGAATTAGAATAAATTTATATACTCTATTTTTCTAAAAATATCTTATTTTTATTACTTTCATCTATAAACTGTTATAAACCTACCTTTCTTAGATGATTACTATGCTTGTTAACACCTCAATGGATGAAGTAAAAAAAAGAGAAAATTCACTTAAAATAATAAGAAAGATTATAAAAAACCAGGGTAGGGAAAAATTATATGATTTAACTGGGTTATCAGGAGGATTTATAGCTAATCAAAAGGATTTGAATCTTTTAGAAACCTATGTTGGTCCAGCTATTTTTGAAGAAGAACTTGATAAGCTTGGAAAAGAACATCTTGGTGGAGAAAAAGTTTTAGCTGTTAATAGAACAAGTTCAGGCATTTTAGCAACAATATTAACCTTAATAAAACCAAATAGCTATTTAATTCATTTTTTACCTAAGTCTCCATCTCATCCTTCAATAACAAAAAGTGTTGAAATAGCCAAAGGTAAATATCTTGAATTTGATAACATTAATGATTTTCATATTGTAGAGAATACATCACTTATTGTTATCACTGGTTCTACAATGGATCACAAGGTTTTAGATGAAGAAACCTTTAAAAAAATAATCAATAATGCCCATAAACAAGATATTCCAGTTTTTGTTGATGATGCTTCTGGAGCAAGACTCAGAACAGTTATTTACAATCAAAAGAAAGCTATTGATTTAGGAGCAGACTTAGTTGTGACAAGCACAGACAAATTAATGTCAGGACCTCGTGGTGGTTTGATGGCTGGAAAAACTAATTTAATAAATAAAATCAAATCAACAGCTTATCAATTTGGTTTAGAAGCTCAACCTCCATCAATATTAGCTATGGTTAATGGACTAAAAGCATTTAAAAAAGAGAATCTCTTAAATTCAATAGAAAAAAAAGAATCATTGATGGATATGTTAAACAGCTATTCAATGTTTGAAGAGACTCCAACTGGAATTATGGTTTCAGAAGATAAATTGAAAAACGAAGTAAAAAACTGTGGAAAAATAGATGATAAAACTTTATCCAGAATAGATAAAGAAATTTCTTCCTCAGACTTATGTTTTATTTGGGCATTATTACTATTAAAAGATGAAGGTATAGTTACAATTCCTGCAGTTTCAATGCCAGGGGCATCCTCAACAATAAGGTTTGATTTATCTTCAAAAGATGCTATTAGTCTAAATATGAATAGTTTGTATGAAAAAATGGATAACTCATTTAAAAAACTTTTAGATACAATCCAAGACTTGAATAAATCTAAAGAGATAATCTATGGAACTGAATTAGTAAGTTAATATATGTGAATTAATCAGTTCATAGGTGGAAAACCTATATAGTTATATAAAATAATCCAAATAAGGAACCACATAGAAACAAAAGGAAGTATTCCATCGCCAAACCAAGATCTAAATCCTTTTACTTCTCCTTTTCCAAACAATTTATCTGAAATTTGACCAGTCATATATAAAATAGCTAAGCCAATAACCGCTGCAAGAACTTCATTTTTAAATCCAAACAAACCTAAAGAACAAGATGCTGACAATCCTGCTGAAATTAATCCAGTTATAACATGTAAACCAGTTATTTTAAGATGAGTCTCCATAATCTCCCCGTCTATACTCATTATTAATAATAATATCATAAAAGTAATAAATCATTTAATTAAATAAATTTTCTAATCAAACAAATTTTTCTTTTAATTTAAAATATTCTATTTATCAATTGAAAATATAATATTAATCTTTAATCATATAAATAGTTTACTAAGATTAAGATTTAATGTTCATATGCCTCATCAAATGGACAGGCATGAGCTGTAACATCTTGTATAATATTTATTTCTCTTTTAAGCTTGTCCTGAGTTTCATGAATTATTTTATGTGAATCTTTCAAACTTAAATCTGGATTTAAATCAACATGAATGTCTAATGTAGCATAAGAACCAAAATAATTTATTTTAATATTATGAACTCCATAAACACCATCAATTGAATTAGTCACATCATCTATTTGATTTAAAATATCTTGAGAAGGTAACTTTCCCATAATATTATTTATATTATCTTTTCCAAGAGTAAAAGCTGTTTTCAAAATCAAGACTCCAATAGCCAAACCTACCAATGGATCTAAAAATTCAAATCCTAAATTAGATAAAATAACACTGATTAAAATAGCTATCGAAGAGAAAACATCAGTCTTTTGATGTTTGCTATCTGCAATAATAGCTGGACTATTAACTTTCTTCCCAATTTTAAATATATAATTTGAAATAGCTAAATTCACAAATATTCCAATTAAAGCCATTAATCCTGCTAAATAACTCTGTTTCTCAAAATTTCTTTCAACAAACAGTTTATCTATACCTTGAGTTATTATCTCATAAGATAAAAAAGCTAAAAATAAGACGATGACAAGACCAGCTATTGATTCAGCTCTCCCATGACCAAAAGGATGTTCAGAGTCAGCTGGTTTTTGACCAACTCTAAAACCAATGTATGCAATTAAAGTTGTTGTAATGTCTGATAAAGTGTGTATTCCTTCCACTATGAGAGCAAAACTTCCAGATACAAAACCAATGAATATATTCAATATTGTTAAAAATATGTTGGCTATTATACCTACTTTTATAGCCTTTTTTCCTTCCTTATTTCTATCTTCTATAAGAAACACCAACCATATTAATCAAAGAATATTTTAAAACCAAAGAATATTTTAATCAAAAAATTTTATAAAAAAATATACTTTTTAATGTTCAATACTTTTTAATGTTCAATTAAACAAGTAATAGTTGTATTTTAATTTCATTCCCCATATTTCAACCATACATTACTATATCATCTATTTTCTTAATTAATATATTTATTGAAAGTTTTAATAATCTTATAGCTATTGGATATTAAATCTTATAAAAAACTTTTATACTAAAAAAATAGAAAATAATGAAGGTTTTTTAGTTTATAAAAAATATAAATAAGATAAATTAAATATAAATTTTTATTAATATATTACACTATCACAAATATTACTTACCAAATTTTACTACCAATATTTTACTATTTTACTATTACAATAATTTATTTAATAAAAAAATGTGAAATTGACAACACCACATTAATAATTCCTAACATTATTTTAGTTACATAATTAAACTATTAATATATTTCTTTAAATTAAATTTTATAAATCTTATTTTTAAAATATTAATTATAGCTAAAAATAAAAATATTTAATTATTAAAAAAGTCTTATCTACATACCTA
>JAISTD010000211.1 GCA_031272765.1 Candidatus Methanovirga australis
AGCTTTTGATAATTATAAACAGTGTATTATAAGGAATGTGGATATTGTGACCGATATAAATCTTTCAAAAATGATAAAAAAAGGAGAAAATTCTGATTATCCATTTTCGATTTTCATTACTCAAATGAGATCTCCTTATGGAATTGTTGAGATAAACGGGGATAGATTAACTTCATTTAAAGAAAAACCATTGTTGAGTTATTATATTAATGGTGGAATTTACTTTTCTAAAGAAGCTATTGATTTTAGTGAATTTAAAGCTGGGGATGTTGAAAAAACAATATTTCCTGTAATGGCTAAAGAAAATAAGATAGGTTATTATAAGGAAGATGGTTTATTTTGGATGGCTATTGACACAAATAAAGAGTTGGAAGCTATTAAAAAAGAATATGCTAATAAAACAGATAAGCCTTGGGGATATGAGAAATTGTTAATTCAGACGGATAAATATCTTACAAAGGAGCTTTTTATTAAAGAAGGTTATCAAACATCTTTCCATTATCATGAACAGAAAGATGAGACTATGTATATTCTTCAAGGTGCAGGTTATGTAGAGTTTGAGGATGGAAAAGAGTATTTTGGTGAAAATGATGCAATTAGGATTGAACCTAATAGGAAACATACTATTGTTGCCAGCGAGAATACAACTTTACATGAGGTTTCAACTTCTTTTTTAGATGATACAACAAGAGTTAAAGATTATTATGTTCGATAATTAAGGGTTGATTTATTAGATTGTTTTTAATGTATGAGAGCTTCTATAAACTCCATATCTTAAAATTTTAGATTTTTAAAATTCCTAATTTAGGCTTTAAATCCAAAATAAAGAAAAAATAAAAAATTTTTTCTAACTGTGCAAAATCAAAGATTTTGCAACACAGGTCGAATCTTCGGTTCCCGTAAGGGAACTTAGAAAAGTCTTCGATTTTTCGATATTCTCCTAAGTTTAAAAGCTAAAGTTTTTAAAACAAAAAACTTTTAGTAAATATCAATTTTATCGATATTAACAAAGTTAGGTTAATAGAAGCTCTCGTATGGGGAAGTTAGTATTGTAGTAGGTTGTGGAATTTATAAAAATACATATTTAAATCTATAAATTAGTAATATTAATATATTATAATTCTACAAAATGAATATAAAAAAGTATGTTTCTAATTTTTTGAAAACATCGAAACTTTTTCTAAAAGTTTCTTCTAAACTTGTGGTGATTTGGATGGATGAAGTAGAATATAGAAAAGAATTATTAGAATTAGAACGCAGATACTACGATAAAATGGACAAATATCAAGAAGAATATAGGTTAGAATCAAGAAAAAATAGAGAAGAAATAAAAAATACGGAAAAATTTTATTTAACTGTTTTAAGTTTGTTTTTAGTTGTTTTAGGTGTTTTATTAACATTATTAAAATTTTGGAGAGTCTAAAAATAAGAAAATTATAAATTTGTCATCTGAGTAGTTTAGGAGAACACTATATTGAGTTAAAAGATAAATTCATGAGATCTTTTAACTCCAAAATACAACTTTACATGAAGTCTCAACATATTTCTTAGATGATACAACAAGAATTAAAGACTATTATGTTCGTTAAAAGTTATTGATTTACACTTGTTTTATTATATTCATTGACATAATTTTAAGTAGGTGACTTTTAAATAGATATACTTGTTTTATTTTATTTAGATATATAATTGTTTTATTTAGATTAATTATTTTATTCTATTTAATTTTATTTAATTAAATATTTTGATATATAGTATTTTATTGATTTTTTATAACATTTATTAAAAATTTTTATTAAGAAATTATTCTTAAAATTATTTAAATTTAAATTTGAAGATATTTAAAACTTTTTAAAAAAAATTTAATAAAAATATGATGTTGATAAGTTCGGTAAATTACTATATAACTTGCATACAGTGCATAAAATTTATTAAAATTATGTATGTTTAGATTTATAAATTAATAAACTTAATATAATCTAATTATGAAAGATACATTTTTATGATTAATAGTGGAGTATTATTTAATGAAAGTTTTGCATTTAAGTACTTACAATACAAAGTGTGGGATTGCTGACTATTTAAGATATTTGCTCAGTGAATTTGAAAAAATAGATGAATATCATGATGTATATCCTATAAATATGGATGTACAAAAGAAAAGAGAATATAATGAAGCAATTGAATATTATGAAGAATTCATTAAAAAAGCACAAAAATATGATATAATTCATATTCAACATGAATTTGGAACATTTACTGGAGATTATCCTATTTGGAAATCTTTTAAATTATTTAATTATATTTTAGAAGGAATAAAAGATAAAAGAGTATTTGTTACTTTTCATTCCCCACCAATTCTATTATTACATAATAAAATATCCAATAAAATTTTCAAAAGTTATAGTTTTGTTAAATACTTTCAAAAAGATAATAATTTCATTGGTTTGGTTCATAATAATATTAATTTAAATCAATATTTACAAGCAGGTTTTTCACCTAAATCAATAAAACAAATTTTTCACCCAACACCTAATTTAATTAAAAATCAAATGATAAATAAAGAATTATCAGATGCAGTAACTAAAAAACTTAATTTAGATAAAGATTCTAAGGTTTTGTCTATCACTGGATTTATTAATAATAGTCTTGAAGGACGAAATATATTGATGAGATTATTGCTTACATTATTAAGTAGTAGTGGTTTTTCATTGAAAGGGCAGGATATTGGAATAAAGATACTTAATCAGCTTCCAGAAAATTATAAATTTATTTTATTAGGTGGAAAACATCCTCATGGGAATTCTATTTATTATGATAAGATTGTAGAGTATATTAATGAAAATAGTTTAAATGATCGTGTTTTAATAACTGGTTTTTATGATGAAAAAGATTTAGCAACTTATGCTGAATTAATAGATATATTCCTTGCACCTTATTCAAACTCGTTCACTGCAAGTTCTGGAGCCATTAATGTCAATATACAATGTAAAAAACCTATAATTGCTTTTGATATTGAAAGTTTTAAGGAGATTAATAATGAATTTGAGCCATTAGTCTTGGTTAAGGATGAAAATTCTATGAAAGAGAAAATTTTAGAGTTTGAAAAAGATGGTTCGTTAAATAATTATTATATTAGTCAAGAAGAGTTGTATCTTAAAAATAATTCTTATGAAAAATTAGCAAAACTACAATTGGAAATGTATAAATCTTTAATGAACCATTAACAACTTTTTTTTTTTTACTTTAAAATAGAATTATTAAATAAAATTATAGTGATATAACATATCAAATATTCAAAAATTATTATATACTAAAATTTGAATATTTTTTCCTTATTTTTATTTTGTGTTGAATTAAATAAATTTAGAAGTAGTTAATTTAGATATTTTTAGTTTAGGAATAAAAATCAGATATTTTATTGGGAGACAACTAATGGAAAAGTTTAATTTTGTTAAGACTGAGATTGATGGTGTTTATATAATTGAGCCAAGCTGTTTTGAGGATGAAAGAGGATTTTTCATGGAGACTTATCATAGACAAGATTTTAAAGATAATGGTCTGGATGTTGAGTTTGTTCAGGATAATCATTCAAAGTCAAAAAAAGGTGTGCTACGGGGACTTCATTTTCAGTGTAATAAACCTCAAGGCAAACTTGTGAGAGTTATTAGTGGGCAAGTTTTTGATGTGGCAGTGGACTTAAGGAAATCATCAAAGACTTATGGTGACTATGTTTCTGTGATTTTATCTGGTGAAAATAGGAAACAACTTTATGTGCCACCAAACTTTGCTCATGGCTTTTTGGTATTATCAAAAGAGGCAGAATTTGTGTATAAATGCACAGATTTTTATGATGGTGAGGATGAGGGAGGCATAATCTATAATGATAAGGATATAGCTATTGACTGGCCGTTAAATGAGGTGGGTGAGGAAAATCTTGTTTTATCATCTAAGGATCTTAATTGGAAAAGTTTGAAAGAGACAGAAACTAAGTTTTAAAATGCTTATTTTTCATAAAGAATTAATATGGATGAAAATAAAGTTAGATGTGAAATTTAATGAATTACTCAAAAAAGGTAAGATAGAAGGAATGAAAGATGATAAATTAGAGATAGCTATTAATCTTACGATAAAAAGGAAAAAATTATTAATTTGACAGAAATGTTTCTATAATAAAATATATTTAATATATAATAAAAAAATAATATATAAAAATATTTTTTGAGTTTTATTTACACTAACTCTGTTATTAAATTTTAAAAAAAGATATAATAATCTTTAAAATTAAAATTCGAACAATTTTAAAGAATAATTTTTTTAATAAAAAGGTTATAAAAATAAAAAAGTTATAAAAGTTTTGGTAAATAATATAACTCAATTTTATCTTGCTTAATTAAAGGAGAAAAACATTATGTGTGGAATAGCTGGAATTGTTTATAAAGATCGTAAAGTACATAATGCTGGAGAAGATATGGGCAAAATGTTAGATGCATTACAGCATCGTGGACCAGATTCAGCAGGATTTGCCATTTATGGTGGTGTAGGTTTAGAGAAAGATGAGTATAATCTAAACATTCAAGTAAGTCAAAAAAAAGGTCTTCTTGAAATGGCTAAAGATGTTATAAACCAAAAAACACCTATAAAGTATGATCAAACATTTGCTTCTAATGAAGATGATACATTAGTCTACAGAGCTACAATATCTCTTGATGATTTTAAACAGTTAAATCCCCTTCTTCATAAAATTGATGCTGTTGACGATGCTGTTGTTGTATTAAATGGAAGCCATTCTTTTGAAATGATAAAAGATATTGGTTATGTTAAAGATATTGTGGAAAAGTATCATGTAAATAATATTAAGGGTACACATGCCATTGGACATACAAGATTTTCTACAGAAAGTAATGTGGATAGGTATCATGCTCATCCTTTTCAAACTTACATAATAAAGGATGTCACTGTTGTACACAATGGACAAATAACAAATTATTGGAGGATAAGAGACCAATTAGAAAGAAAAGGGCATGTTTTTGAAACTAATAATGATACGGAATGTTTGGTTCACTACATTGCAGATAAGTTAAATCAAGGCCATTCTTTAGAAGAGTCATTAAATCAATCTGTTGAAGATATGGATGGACCTTTTTCTTATATTATTGGAACTCCAGATGGAATAGGAATAGCTAAAGATAGATTAGGTCTTAGACCAGGGGTTATGGCTGAAAATGATCAAATGTTTGCAATTGCATCTGAAGAAGTTTCACTTAGACAAGTAATGGATATTAAGGATGTTGAACAAATATCTCCTGGAGAAGTGAGGGTTTATGAGTTGTAATACTACATAGATTTATATCCTAAACATATTAAATACATTTCTGAACTTTTTTTTCGAGAAGAATTAGGTTTGGTTGTTTTAACAACTCTGAATTTATTTTTAAGTTCTCTTAAAATCTGATTAAAACCTTCGCCTTGAAAAAATTTAATTAATATATTTCCTTTATCTCTTAAAATTAACTCAGATATTTCAAGAACATTTTCAAGTAAATCCATTGATCTTAAATGATCAATATTTTTTATTCCACTTAAAGAAGGTGATGCATCTGAGATAACAACATCTGCTTCTTCATTTAATGTATTAATTATTTCTTCTTGAATTTCTTCAGTTGTGAAGTCTCCTCGTATAAATGAAAAATTTTCTTCATTAATTGGTCTGATTTTATTTAAATCCACTCCAATAACTATACCATCTTCACCTACTTTTTCTAAAGCTACTTGTGACCAACCACCAGGACTCGCACCTAAATCAACAACACTATTCCCTTCTTTAATTACTTTATATTTATTATTCAATTGTAATAATTTGTAAGATGCCCTTGAATAGTAATCTGACTCTTTAGCTTTTTTGTAGTAGTGTTCTCTTTTTTTATCTCTCTGCCATCTACTTCCCATTTGAATCATTATTGTTAAATTGTATTTTATACATTTTTTATCTAAATTTATTAATATCATATATTTTTTGAGGTCATCCCAAAGCTCTCCATAATATTAAAATGGATGACAGGAGTGTTAATCCTAAATATGATTCTTCTATTACTTCATATCTGGGGAATATTTTTCTAAAACTCTCTATCCAGCTGAAAAAACCTTCGAGTAGCACTTTTTTTCTTATAAAAGAGTCTGTCTAACAATTATTTTCACATGAAAAATAAGACTGTATAAATCTTTATATTGGAAATGGAGCAAACAAATTTTTAAAAACTTGGGTTGTTATACACCCTCAAAACTCTTTATCAAACTCTTTAGGTCTTTCAAAAAATGAAAAAAAATAATGAAAAGTTAGTGAAAAAATTGTGCAACAATCACATACAAAATATAAATAATATTAATTCATTATCAATATAATACTGATTATTTAAAAATAGCTATTAATTGTATACATTTCAGTATGAGTTTTATTTGGTTCGGGGAATACTTCTTTTTATTGTCCTATTCTTTTTATGTCTGTGAACATGTCAAAGTCAAGGTCAAAACTTGCTATTTCTTCAATGTCATTGTTTATCATGACAATATGACTTAAATTATCAAAGAAACCAACATTATTTATTAAAGTGTCTTTTAATGCTTTATCATAGTATATTACATCTTCATAGACATTTATTTCAGTTAATTTTTCATAAACCTCATTAACCATTTCATCATTTTGTTTGAGTTTTCTTAAAACGGTTAAAGTTTCATAAATAGTCATTTCACTAATTATTATTTCTTTATCTTTAATATCATTCCATATTTCAAGAGATCTTTCATGGAATCTATTTTTTTCCAAAAAAAAATTAATTAAGAAGCTGGTTTCTAAAAATATCAATATACCCCCTCTTTTATATGAATCTGTCTTTTTAACTCCACCCCATCAACTTCTCCATCAGTTTTAATAACTCCTGCCATATCTTCAAAGTTTTTATATTTTCTATCAGTGTTTTTAGGTTTAGATAGTCTATTATTTATTATTCTTGCTTTTATTTTTCCTTCTTGTTTTTTCAGTTTTAATTCATTTTTTAATCCTTTTTCAAGGTATTCATTCATTAAATTGTTTTGTGTTGTATTTCTATCTATAGCTATTTTTTTAATACTTTTTAATAAACTATCTTCTAATTTAATTGTGGTTTTAACCATACCCATAATTTACACCTTCTAAATACTTTTACATATATACATCTCTAAATCATAATATATAATTTTTTGTTAATTTTTTAAACTTGACTAAAATTCTTAAATTTCATTTTAATCATTTAAAATATATTATTTTTTTATAAATAGTCTTTATTAAAATTAATTTAATAAAAATAAACTTATCATTTATAAGAACCTTTTTAAAAACGGAAAATCAGAGATTTTCCTAAGTTTCTCGCTTTGCTCGAAACAAACGAAAAAATCCGAGATTTTTCTAATTTTTCATGCTTCACTTGAGAATAAACAGAACCCTCGGTTTCTAAGTTCCTCATGACCTTCGAAACAACAGGAACTAAAGTTCCACAATTTATCTAAAGATAAGAAAGGTTCATCAAAAATTCATAAAATCAAATTTTCACACCACCAAGTTAGTAATTGCCATAAATAGCGAGTGCAAAAAACTTTTGTCAACCTATTAATTTCACCTTTGAACATCTTATTATTATCATTTTACTCTTATTTCTTGATTTAAGCTATTTTTCATTTCTCTTTTTTGAAAATCTATTATGACTTCTTTTTTTATTTTTTCAGCTTCTGCAGACGAATCAGATGTAGCTATTATGCTATCTGTATAAATACCATATTTTTCATATGCGGTTATGATTTTATCAGCGAATCTTGGTTTTTCAGGAGCATCAGGATTATCTCCAAGATAAGTTTCAATCATATGCCTATAATTTTTTTTATTTTTGTATTCAATTCTACCAAAATAGACTTTATTACCAATGACTATTTTATATATCACATATTTTTTGTAAATTTTTGGTTTATACAATCTTTCAGTCATTTTATCACCTTATCACATTAAATCCTAATTTTTTCTTCTACAATTTATCAAAGAGATTTTTCTATTAACTTACCAAAAATAGCATATTTCGATAAGATTTATAAATATTGAGACTCTATATTAACTTAATGTGATAATAATATATAAAGGTATCGATATTCACACCCTCCTTTGTGGTTTTAATTTGAGTATTAGAGACTCTTATAGATTATATATTGTAAAATTGGTAATATGTGAAGAACACAATTAATCTTACAGCCTGATAAATGTACGAAGATGTTAAAAAGCACGACATATAAATTAAATGAAAATTTGACCAATATATAGATTGAGAAATCTTCCACACTAAATTACAAAAAGTTATTTCTGAGTAGTTGAAAATGAAAAAATAAATTCGTAATTTAATATATATCTATTTTTTACCCATTAATTTTCCTCTTTTCTAAAGTTTAAAGAACTGCATGTCGGAGGACCAAGTTGAATAATTTCAACATCAACTTCTCCATCTTCAACTGTCATTAACATTACTGTAGGGTCTGTTAAAAGAGGTTTAGTTGGACTGCCTGGATTTACAAGGAGTATATTGTTCGCTTGTTCTATTAATGGTTGATGACTATGTCCACTAACTAAAACATCTACTTCAAGTTCTCGAGCAATATATTCTAATTGTTGAGTGTCTCCTTTTGGATTTACTTCCCCATGTTTAACTCCAATTTTAACTCCTTCAATTGTTTCAACATGACTAATTGGTAGATCAACACCATAAAATCTATCCATATTTCCTTGTACAGCTATTGTAGGAGCTATTTTTTTTAAATCTTCAATAACTTTAGGAGAGGTTAAATCTCCAGCATGTAAGATAAGTTCAACATCTTTAAAGTATGTACCTAAGTTTGTTGGTAAGCTTTCTACTTTATCATCAATATGAGTATCTGAAATTAGACCAATTAACATATGCATATCACCTAAATCTTTTTATTTTTATCAAATTTTCAAACTTTATTGTGTATTAATATTATTTATATAATATCTATTTATTCTAATTGTTATTGTTTTTATTATTGGTTTTATCATTGATATTCTTAATGAGTATTTTGCCAATATCATTAACTTAAGAAAATCTTGTTAAATATTTTCATAAAAAGACTAAACAAAAACATGGAAAATATTAATATCCCATATTAGTTATCTTAACTTTATTAACCTCATATATTTTATTAATTTTTAAAAAACTTTAATATATCTTTAAATTAAAGAAAAACTTCGTTTTTCTAAATTCAAAACGAAGAATTAATTCTTCTAAATTGAAAAATAAATTTTCAATAATAAAAAATTTTAAATTAAAATTTGAATTAATTTAAGAATAATTTTTAATAAAAATGTTTAAATAAATGTTACAAAAGTTTGAAGAAGTACTATATGTAAAAAATTCAATGGTGAAATAATTTTCCATGAATTATTAAAAAAAATATTTATATTAATAAAAAATAGATATTATATTATGTTATCATTACTTATGGAATTTCTTATAGTTATTTTAATAGCTTTTGTATTGATCTATATTGCATATAAGGTATTAAAACTGTTAATACCATTAATAATTTTGATTTTACTTATCTTTTTCATTTGTAAATTTTTAAATATTTCATTTCTATTTTTAAATTAATTATCTATTTAAATATTTAGTTTTAAGTTAGTAATAATCTATTTTTAATTTATTTTTAAGTTTATTTATTAGTATGGTGGGTTGAAAATGTTGAATTTTAATGATTTTATAGAAAACTCTATTGAAGAGATTAAGAATGAGATTAAAGATGAAAAGGCAATAATAGCTCTTTCTGGTGGAGTTGATAGTTCTGTATGTTCAGTTCTTGTAAAAAATGTTATTGGAAATAATTTAACAGCCATTTTCGTTGATCATGGTCTTTTAAGAGAAGGAGAAGCAGATGAAGTATCAAAAATGTTTAAGGACTGGTTGAATTTTAAATATATTGATGCAAGTAAAGAGTTTTTAGAAGGTCTTAAAGGAGTAACAGATCCAGAGGAAAAAAGAAAAATAATTGGGAAAATTTTTATTGATGTTTTTGAAAGAGAAGCAGAGAAAATTCAGGCTAAATTTCTTGTTCAAGGCACAATAGCTCCAGACTGGATTGAGAGTGAAGGTAAGATAAAATCTCATCATAATTTGTCTTTACCTGGAGGCATGATTTTGAAGGTTGTTGAACCTATTCGTGAGCTTTATAAAGATGAGGTTAGGGTTATTGGTCGTGAATTATCTCTTCCAGGTAAATTAATCAATAGACAGCCTTTTCCTGGTCCAGGTTTAGCTGTTAGGATTATTGGTGAGGTTACTAAAGAGAAGTTAGATATTATAAGTAAAGCTGATCATATTGTGACTGAAGAAATTGAGAAAGTAGGTTTAGATAAAGATTTGTGGCAGTATTTCGCGGTTTTAACTGATTCTAAAGTAACTGGGGTTAAAGGTGATCAAAGAGATTTTGGTTATCTTGTGGTTATTAGATTTGTAACTTCTTTGGATGCTATGACTGCAGAAGTTCCAGAATTACCTTGGAAACTTGTAAAAACAATATCTAAAAAAATAACATCTGAAGTTAGTGAAGTCACGCATGTTGCTCTTTCTGTTAGTGATAAACCTCCAAGTACAATTGAATTTGCTTAAATTCAAAAGTTAAATCTTTATTCAATCACTTCTCCTTTTAAATATGTGCTTGTTGTTTCACTGATCTTAACTTTAACAAACTTTCCAAGTTTTGCATTACTAACAACAACAGGAATATATGATTCTGTTTTTCCTATAAATCCTGATTTTTTTCCAACTTCAACTATAAGAATTTTTTGAACAGTATTTAATAGCTGTTTATTTTCTTCTTTAGTGATTGTAGTTTTAATGTCTGTTAAATATTTAGAACG
Source organism: Candidatus Methanovirga australis (assembly GCA_031272765.1). Classification (GTDB taxonomy): domain Archaea; phylum Methanobacteriota; class Methanobacteria; order Methanobacteriales; family Methanobacteriaceae; genus Methanovirga; species Methanovirga australis. The sequence continues at coordinate 10,946 of JAISTD010000211.1, forward strand.
TTTTTTCATAATTTTGTTTGGAATTTCATCTAAATTAGATGATATTGCTCCTTTTCTATGTTTATACTTGGAAATATGAATTAGATTAGGTTTAACTTCATTTAATAAATCAACAGTTTCTTGAAAATCTTCATCAGACTCTGTAGGATAACCAACAATAATATCTGTAGCAATGGTCATATCTGGAATTTCTTCTCTGAATCTTTTAACTATCATTTTAAATTCTTCTATGGTATGTCCTCTTTTCATTTGTTTTAAAACATTATCACTTCCTGTTTGAACTGGAATATGGAGAAAATTGTAAACTTTCTTGGATTTAAAACTGTTTATTATATCATCTAAATCATATAAGACATTTTTTGGATGCATCATTCCTACACGAACTTTAAAGTTTCCATGGATTGATGAAACTTCATTAATAAGAGTTGATAATTTTTCATCTGTGTCTCTACCATAGGCTGCTGTATCCTGGGCTGTTAATTGAATTTCAACGCAACCATCATCTACTGCATTCTTTACTTCTTTTACTATTCCAGTTGATAGGTAGCTATGTAATGAACCTCTTGCAAAACGAGTACAGCAATATGTACATTTACCTAAACAACCTTCACATATTTGAACGATGTGTATATATGGATCAAATCTAAGTTTGGAAATTCCAATTTTTGAATCCTTAGAAAAGCCAGTTTCTCTGGATATTTCATTGTTTAATGTTTTATTAACAACATTTAATGATTTGTTTAGTTTGTGGGGTCCAATCCAGGATGAATTTGGAGCTATTTTATCTAATTTTTCAGGGTCTATTTCAACCATACATCCTGAGACTATAATTTTTTTATTAGGATAAGTTTCTTGTATTTTCTTTATCTTGTTTGAAACCTTATTTTCAGTTGGATTTTTAACATAGCAGGTATTTATAATAGCTATTTGGGAATCTTTTATATCATCAACAATTTCAATATTATTTTCATTTAATAATCCTGCTATTATTTGGGCATCAGCCTGATTAAATGTACATCCATATGTTTCGATAAAAACTTTTGTTGAATTTTTACTTTCCATGAAATTTCCGTCATCTTTCAAAGTTAAATATGGATAAAATATATGATAAAATTAAATAGATATTATTTTTTAAGATATTATTTTTTATCTATTTTTTGTATATTCTTTATCTTTCCTTTATCCTTTCTTTTGTCTTTTTTTATTTTCTTTTTTAACAGCTATTTTATTGGTTAGATCATGATCAAATCTTTTATATTTAACTGGTTCACCATAAACTCTTCTGATAACTGATGCTTTAGCTGAACCTCTTATCATTTTCTTTTTCAGTGTTTTAATAACATTAACCTTAAATATTATGTCTTCTATTTTTATGGTGTCATCTACATATATTCTGAACTCTCTATCCAAGTCAACTTTATAAGCTTGTGTTATTCCTTTAAAATTAATGGATATTCCAATTCTTGATGGAATATCTATGGATGATGCCCATATTGTAACAATATCTTTGGCTATTGCAGATTTTACTCTTTTATTTGAATTTTTAAGTTCAATTGATCGTATTTCAGATTGACCTAAATCAGATATTAAAATATCTCCAGTATTTAATTTGTCATCAGGATAAATATCTACATTTGTCCTTTTGGAGCTTCCATTTTCACTTATTATTAATCTGATTGGCTTTGGTTTCTCAAAGGTTGCATATTCCTTAAATACATGTCCGCACTCTTCACATCCCAACAAATATTCATTTATTTCACTTGTTTTTGATGAAATAATTTTGGATTTTAATGTTTCTATGTTTTTGTTATTACAAATTGGACATTCCATTATTTTCCTCTAAACTCATTAAATTCTGTTATTATTGCTTGTAAATGATAACAATTGAATATCATTTAGGGAGTACCATAAAAAATTGTCTGAATCAGAACTTATTTCTATAAAACCAGTTTTAGTATTGATATTAATGTTAACTATTCGTATTTCATCAGTTAAGTTTGAAAAATCTTTTTTAGATAATAACTGTCCTATTTCAAATGTTTTTACTTCATCTTGCTGTTTTGATTTGAATAATAACTTGTTCACTTTCATAAATCTCAACTTTTGAAATTATGATATTTATTTTAATATTAAAATAAGTATTAATAGAAATATATTATATTTATTAACTATTATTAAAACTTTTTATTATTATATCATATTTATAATAATAGTATATAATATTTTTCTATTTAAAAAATTAAAATTAAAGAATAAAAATTAAAATAAAATGTAATAAATTAAAAAGTAAAAATAAGAATAAAAATTAAAAAATAAGACTAAATATTAAACTAAAATAGAATGTAGGAATTGTAATCTGCAAAAGTCATAATAATCTAAAAAATCAACTATTAATATTTTTAAATATTCATTTAATATTACTGGTATAATGATTTACAAGCCCTCCATCTAAAAGAATATTCAATAGAAAATCCTTAAATTCTTTAATTTTAAAGGATTTATCTGTGGTTAAATTACGAATGATTCCACCTTTAAGATCTATCTCTACAATATCTCCTTCATTTACATCGATATTAGCCATTATAACTGGTAGACCAATATTAATAGCATTACGATAAAATATTCTTGCAAAAGATTTAGCTATTACAGCATCAACACCAGCATTTTTAATAGCTATTGCTGCTTGCTCTCTTGAAGACCCACAACCAAAATTCCAATCACCAACAATAATATCTCCTTTTTGGACTTTAGAAGCGAAATCAGGTCTCTCACCTTCCATCACATGAGCAGATAAATCATCAGGATTAAATGTTCTTAAATATCTTCCTGGAATAATAACATCGGTATCAATATTACTTCCAAACTTCCAAACTTTCCCTTTTAAAATCATTAAAACACTATCCATTACTTTAAATATATGATCAGAATCATTTTTCTAATATGTGACCATAATTTTGGGTTTTTGTAATCAATACAGCACTATCCTCACTTAGATATTCTTTTGTTGCATTATAAACTTCTTTTGTATTTTTATATGTAACACCATAAATTGCAGGACCAAAAGAACTCATACCAACACCATAAGCCCCAGATTCTCTCATTGCTTCCATTGCTTTTTTAACATTATCTGGTTGTAAACTTACTTCAATCCTTTTAAACCCTAAATCTTGAATTTGATTTATAACATGACCAAAAGATTCAATATCTTTCTCTAACATAAAAGGAATTAGATTCATTAAAATTAAATGAGACAATTTTTCAACTTCATCTTTAGGAACTGGACAATATTTTTGAAATAAATCCACTTCTTTTTTACCAGAAACCGTATTGTCACCATTATTAGGAATAGCTACTATAATATCCCATTCTTGAGGAAAATCATAATTACCTATTAAAACAGGTGGTTTTGCAGAAGAAGCAGAAGATGGCAGAAATTTTTCTTTGTCATTTAAATTATGGCCTCCATCAAGAATAAAACCACCATAATCAAAAGAAAAAGTGCCGATTCCAGATGTTCCTCCTCTTTTAAGAATTTTTCCTAAAGAATAGCTATTAATTGAATTTTTTGCCTTACTAGCACCTATATTATTATATTCATTTTGACTAAAATCATTATATTCAACATTTAAATCATCTTTCAGTAACTCACAAACAAGTCTACCTGTTGCAAGTGCAAACTGAGTTCCTGAACCTAAACCACTATGCATAGGATATGCTTCTTCAAGAGTAAAATGAAAGCCACTTTCAACTGAAAAATGTTTCATTAAATCATCAACACTATTTAAAAGTTTCAGGTAAGCTTCATCTTTAATGTTATCATCAATTCTTGAAGAAAAATCTAAAGATATTCCAGATTCACTGAGTTCTCCTTTTAGAACTATTTTTGGATTTGCTAATGTAAGACCAATACCTCCATCAAAACGACCATAAGACCCATTAAGGTCTATTAAAGTCATATGTAATCTTGAAGGCACATTAATTTTCATAAAATCACAAAGTTTATAATTCAATTTTAATATATTTTTATAATAAAATTAGATATATAATCTCTTAAATCATACATTTTATTAATTATTTAAAGAAATGTTCTGTTCTGAGTTTACACTTATAAATCTATATATTTATATACTATTTATTATACATTGCCTGTATAGAGTCTCTATTAAATTTTTTAATATATCTTCAAAATTAAAATTATATTTTTAATATTTTAGATTAATAATAATTTTAAAATAATAATATAAAAAAGTTTCTTTAATATTCTATAATTGCTTAACATTGAATATTAAATGAATTAATAAAATGAGGTGATTATTATTAAAATAGCTATTGTTTCAGGTAAAAGTGAAGGTCCTACTGAGTTAAATGCATTTGATAATGCACTAACAGATGCTAACATTGGTGATGTTAATTTAATTAAGGTTTCAAGCATGTTAGATGGTAATACAGAAATAGTATCTCTGCCTGATTTTAAACCAGGAACTATGGTTAATTGTGTTTTATCAACAATAACTTCAAGTAAAAAGGGAGAATCAATCATGGCTTGCGTTGGAGTGGCTATTGGCGAAAAATTAGGGTGTATTGTTGAAAAACATTCTATTAATGAAAGTCCTGAAGAAGTGAAAAAAGAAACTATTTTT
>JAISTD010000232.1 GCA_031272765.1 Candidatus Methanovirga australis
TTTATATCTAAATGTTCTTTGATTTTCTTTTGAGGCATATTTACCATGACTAACAACTCCAAAAATATATATGAAGTTATGTTAATCATTACTTATAAAATTTTCTTTTCAGACTATAAATAGAAAGAAAAAATTCGGATTAATTTTTAAGTTTTTTAACTTTTTTTTGTTTAATTTAAGCCTTTTTAATCGATTTTGGATATAAATTTTGACAATGAATAAAACTTGTATTTTGAAATTAAATCAAAACATTTATATGTTAGGTATGAACATACTGTAGAGAGTTTCTATAAACTTTGTTTAAACCTATAATTGAATGATGTTTTGTTATTATTTACACTTTTTCATTGGAAAATTCGTATACTTTACTCTTTTTAAGGATAATTTCACTGTTATTTTAGAGATTTTCCCTAAATTATTGTGAAATTGTAGATTTTGCAATAGTCAGAAAAGTGAAGCCTTTCTAAATTTTAAAAGTAATAGCTTTTAAACTTAGGAAAATCGAAGATTTTCCGTGTGTTGCGAAATCATAGATTTTGCACAGTCAGAAAAAATTTTTATTTTTTCTAAAATTTTTCGTTTCACTCGAAAATAAAAAACGGAAATTAGCATTTCCTAAATTTCCTTTGGAAGTATTGATTAAAAATAGTTTCTCATTATTTTTTTTGATCAAATTTTTGTTGTTTCAGGTCTTCCACCTTTTCGTGTCCTATTTTTATAAAGTTATAATGTATTGGGTGAAATAATTCCTAATCTACTATTTGATCAATGTCATTCAATTTGTCACCGTGTTTTTTAACATCTTCATAGATTCAGCTGAAAGATTAATTACATTATTCATAATTATCATTTATATCATATAACATTAAAACATTTCTAATACTCAAATTAAAACAATAAGAGAAGGTGTGAATAATCAGCACATTTATATACTATCAAAACATTATGTTAATATAGAGTTTTCATATATTTATAAAATCTTATCAAAATATGCTATTTTTGATAGGTTAATAGAAACTCTCTTATATATACTATATAGTTGTTATATACATTGACTGGTATTTTTATATCTTTTGTGATTTTTTGTATTAATAGTAATACTTTTTTGAATATTTATATTATAAAAAATTCTAATAAAAACTTTAATTATTTATAGGGGTGTGTAAAAATGAGTTCTATATTACAAACTAATAAATTTTTAATATTGTATGTTTGTTTTTTAATAGGTATAATTGGTTTCTGCATGGGTAGTGTTAGTGCTCATGATGTCACTGTTAAGTTCACAAACCGTGATGCTTGGACTTATTCTGGTTATATTCAACTATTCAATAAACATTTTAATCCTGATATGTCGATTAATTCTAATCCAGGTTTGATTGGAACTTATTGTCAAGATGAGTGGTGGGCTGGGCATGATGCAACATACACTGTAAATTTTGATGATAATGTTAAGAAAATCTTTATTCATAACAGCGGAGTCGCTAATGGTTTATGTGTTCTTATAAATCTTACTGTAATAGATTTTGATAGAATCGATGTTGATACGGATTATGATGCAGATGAAACAATTAAAATGACTGTTAGAATAAATAATTGTATGTATTCTCACCAATCAAAAGGGTATTGGAATCATCCCTTTGTACCTGCAAATTTTACTTACCCTATTGATATTAAGTCTGATTCCGTCCTTAGTCTTAATACCAATGATGTTGTTAGTGTTGGTGATAAGTTAAATGGTGTGGTTAAATTAGTTAATAATAGTAGTAATCTGGGTATTGCTGGTGCTGATTTGAATGTTACAGTTAAAAAGGGATCTGAACTAATACATAGTAAAATTTTATCTACAAATGATAACGGAATACTTGATTTATCTGATCTTGACTATAATTTCACTAAGGATGGAACATATAATTTGAGCATTACATACAATGGAGATGATAAGTATAGTTCTTCCAATGTTGAGAAGAATATAATGGCTCATAAATGGGTTTCTTCACTTAGTCTTAATACCAATGATGTTGTTAGTGTTGGTGATAAGTTAAATGGTGTGGTTAAATTAGTTAATAATAGTAGTAATCTGGGTATTGCTGGTGCTGATTTGAATGTTATGATTAATGATGGGTCTACTACTTTTAATGGAGCTTTATCCACTGATAGTCTTGGTGTGATTGATTTAGATAAACTTGGTTATACTTTCACTAAGGATGGAAAGTGTAATTTGAGTGTTACTTATAACGGTGATAATTACTACGAATCTTCAAGTGTTAGTAAAAATTTGGTTGTTTATCCTCTTCCAGTTCCTTTTAATGGCACTTTTCATCTTGATAATCCTGATGGTTATTATAATATTCACTTGAATAATAGTCGTGGTTCTGTTCTTGATGATTCTGTTGTTTTGTATAATATGAGTGAAGCTTTAAATGGTTATGTTATTAAAGGTAATCTATCTACTCGTAATGCTGAAGCTAATATTGTGAATAATATTTTGACTATTAAGTGGAATGTGCCTGCTGGTAAGTTTGGTTATGTTACTATGTTCGTTAAAAAAGGTTAATATTTTGAGTGAGGTAATATTTATGATTAAAAGATTACTTTCAGTTTTTATAGTTATACTATTGTTGATTGGTTTTTGTTTTGCTGCTGATGAACCTTTTCAGACTTTATTGTTTTGCGAGGATCATAGTTTTAATGTTGGTGAAGATGTCATAGTCTCTGCAAAATTAGATTATCTTGATGAACTGGGTATAGTTTATAATTTTTTTAATGGTTCGATCACCGCTAATATTGATGGTAAGAGTTTAAATAATTCAACTGGTGGTGATGGTTTTGTGAGTTTTAATTTTGGTAAGCTAAGTGCAGGAAATTATAATGTCACATTTGATTATGCTGGAAATGAGAGTTATGAGAGTTGTAATAAGTCAATAAATATCAATGTTGTTCCATCAGGATCAAATTCATCGAATATTAGTGTTAATAGGAGTAATAACTCTGTTGTTGATGGTGAGTCTGTTGGTCTATCTCTAACAGGATTTAATTTGTGTTTGTTGTTCCTGTTGTTTGGGTTTTTAATTGTTTTATTAAAATATGATATATTTTAATCTGCATTATATTCTCTATTTGAAAGGTCAAATTATAAAAATTTTAATATTTAATATATATTATTTAAATTTAATTTAAAGATATTTTATAAGATATAATTAAATTAATAATTTATAAACATAACCACAATGACTATAATAATATGATTACAAAGACTCATCATCCACGACGAGATTGTAAACTTTTGTGGAGGTTTTTCAATTTTCATGGTTTCTTTAGTTATAAAATCTCTGATTTTATAAGTTAGAAAAACGAAGTTTTTCTTTAGTTAAAACTTGTTTTAACTTAGAAAATTTTTTATTTTCTTTAATTCAAAATTTTTTATTTTCGTTTATATGAAAATGGATTTTCGTGAAAACCTCCACACTTTTTGACAACCTCTCCACGACCAATAAAATAAAATAATGAATTTAACTTCATATATAAAAAATGACTTGATCTAATTAATTAAATGCCAATACTAATATATACTATTTAGAAATCAGAATTTTAAGATGTTCATCCTCAATTTTCCAATCCTTCACATAAAATTCATCTGACTTTGATTCATCATTGATTTCTTTAAACTCTATACAATTTCCTCTTACTTCGTTAGAAATAAAAGATATTTGATTTGTGATAATAGATTTAAATTTATCTGAAGAATCTATACAAATTGAGATATCCTCCTCAATATCTAAATCCATATCTTTACGCATATCTTGAACACGCCTTATAAGTTCTCGAGCCATTGCCTCAGATAATATTTCATCTGTGATTTCAGTGTTTATAAATACAGTTCCTCCTTCAAAATCCATTCCAACAACATTATCTGGAACTATGGTTTCAAATAAAACATCTTCCTGAGATAATTCTATAATTTTATCATCAGATATTGTTATATTATCATCATTAATAAGAACTTTGCCAACATCTTTTAAATCTTGTTTAAGTTTAGATGTATCAGTACCCTCTAAGAATTTATTAACTATTTTCATATCTTGCCTAAGTCTTGGACCTAATGTTTTTAAATTAGGTTTAGAGACATATTTAAGGTTTGGAAACTTTGATAAACAAATAACCTTTTTAGTGTTAGATTGGCCTTTAATTATATCTTGAAGGTTATTTGTAGCATTTATCACTTTTTCATTATTAGATACTATTGTAATTTCTTTAGCTGGCCATCTCAGTTTATACTTTGCAATATCTCTTCCTCGTGCAGCTGCTTCAATAATATTTCGCACAATACCCATATTTTCCTCTAAGTTAATATTTATATCCTCATTAGAGTAATTCCAGTCTTCCATATGAATACTTTCTTTAAATCCATCTTTAACATTGACAATTAAATTTTGATAGATCTCTTCAGAAATATATGGTGTAATTGGTGAAATTATCTTTATTAATAAGCTTAAAGCTGTATATAAGCTGTAATATGCTCCTAATTTATCTGGGTCATCTTTTTCAACCCATGTTCTTCCTCTAATTAATCTTACATACCATCTGCTTAAATCATCTAATATGAACTCATTGATTTTTCTTGTTGCTTTATGGAAGAATAATTGTTCAATATCTTCACTTACTTTTTTAGATAAGGAATTTGCTTTAGATATTATCCATTTATCTTCATCTCTAAATTTAAGATTGTTTCTATTAGGATTAAAGTTATCTAATGACATATAAGTTGTTGAAAAGAGATAAACATTCCATAATATGTTAAACATCTTTTTTATATTGTTCAATTCTTCCCACACAAATTTTAAGTCATCCCATGGTTTAGATGCCCATAAAAGGTAGAACCTTAGAATATCTGCCCCATATTTTTCTATGACTTCTTCTGGACTTACAACATTACCTAATGATTTACTCATTTTCTTTCCATCTTCATCCAAGACAAAGCCATGCATTAAAACTTTTTTGTATGGAACCTTATCCATAGCAATAATTCCAGTTCCAAGCTGCGAATAAAACCATCCTCTTGTTTGGTCATGACCTTCAGCAATAAAGTCATAAGGATACCATTTTTCAAATTCTTCTTTTTGGGAGGGATAATGTAATGATGCCCATCCAGCCACACCTGAATCAATCCAAACATCAAGAACATCAGGAATTCTTTTCATCAAGCCATCACAGTTAAATTTATTACATTTAAAAACAACATCATCAACATAGGGTCTATGAAGAATATCAGAGTCATCTCCACTTATTTCATTTAATGGATTTTCTTTCAATTCATTTAAAGATGAAATAACTTTAATTTCTCCACAATCTGAACATATCCATACTGGTATTGGAATACCCCAATATCTCTGACGAGAAATAGTCCAATCTCTTGCATTATCAACCCAATCTTTAAATCTACTCTCACCAGCCCATGGGGGTACCCAATTCACATTATCAAGTTCAGATAACATTTTATCTTTAATATCTGTTATTTTTAAAAACCATTGCTCAGTAGCCGAATAGAGAATAGGGGAATTACATCTCCAACAATGCCCATATCTATGCTTAACCTTTCCATTTTTAAATAAGATATTTTTTGAAATTAAATCATTGATTATTTCTTCATCGGCATCTTTTGCATATTTTCCTTCGTATTTACCACCATCTTCAGTGAATATACCTGAAATTGTGATTGGAGAGAAAATTGGCAAATCATATTTCTTACCTAATTCAAAATCATCTGGGCCATGTCCTGGTGCAGTGTGAACTAATCCTGTACCTTCAGTTAATTCAACATGACCTCCAGGTAAAGTTTTATAGTAATTAATATTCTCTCTATTAGAATCTTTAATATTTTTAAACTCTGATTGTTTAGGAACTTCATCTAAAAGTGGAGGAATATAATTTAAGCCATTGAGCTCTTTTCCTTCAACAACTTTTAAAACTTTATGATCCATATCTTTAAATACTTCATCAACTAAGTTTTCAGCTAAAATCAAAACTTCATCATTACAATTTACAAAAGCATAAGTGAATTTAGGATTATAGCTAATAGCTAAGTTAGCAGGAAGAGTCCATGGTGTTGTTGTCCAAACCAGAAAATATTCATTTAGATTATCATCATCTTTGTTATCATTACATTTTAGATAATTTTCTTCAAGTTGGAATTTAACAATTATTGATGGATCTTCTTCAATCTCATAATCAATTTCAGCAGCAGCCAGAGCAGTTTCACATCTTGGACATATACTAATAACTCTAAAATCTTTTATAAGTAAATTTTTTTCATGAGCTTTCTTAAGTGTCCACCACACAGATTCAATATATTTCGGATCTATTGTAATATATGGATCATCCCAATCTAACCAAACTCCAAGACTTTTAAATTGTTCAGTCATTGCATCTTTATTTTTAAGTGCAAATTCCCTACATTTATTCACAAAGTTGGCAATACCATATTCTTCTTCGATCTCCTGTTTATTTTTAATATTTAAAAGTTGTTCAACTTTAAGTTCAATAGGTAATCCATGAGCATCCCATCCAGGTTGTCTACGGACATTAAATCCATTCATAGTTTTATAACGAATATAACTATCTTTTATAATTTTATTCCATGCTGTTCCCAAATGTATTACTCCACTACAATATGGAGGTCCGTCTAAAAATGAATATTTCGGACCATTTTCCCTTAAAGTTTTTAATCTGAAATAGGTATTATTTTTTCGCCAGAATGAATCTATTTTTCTCTCAATTTCTTTATGATCATAGGATTTTTCAGCTTTTTCTATTGGCATTGGTATCTCCTCTAAATAAAATTTTAAAATTAATTTTAAAATAAACTATTTAAATTATAGTAAGTTGGATAATGTTCTTAAAAAATAAATTTCTTTAAATTAATATTAATCTATTTAACATTATTTACTATATAAACTACATGATATTATATAATTTAATTTTCTAAAATAATGTAATTTCTACATATTAAAACGAAGAATTAATTCTTCTAAATTATCAAATTAAAAATTTTATAATTAAGAAAACTTTTCCAAAATGACTATAACTGTTTAAGTAGAAACTTTTCAAAGTTGTCGCACAACTCTGTTTTCAATGAGCAAAATTTTTTTAATTATAGTTCTTGACATACTTTTTGTAAGCAATGGGCTTTTAAATAAATATAATATTGTTTTATTTTAAGTTTTATTTAATTAAATAGTGTATTTAGTGATATAATGAATTTTAAATTATTTAATAATGAAATAAGTCATGGTTGAAAATAAATTTTCAACAATAAAAGATTATATAAAAAATTTATTAATTAAATTATTGGTATCAAGGATTATAAATATTATTAAAAATTTTTTAATTACCAGAAATCAAAGATTTTTGTAACTACCAAAAATCAAAAATTTTTGTAGTTATGAAAATTACCAAAAATTGCTTTGCAGTTTTTGTAATTATGAAAATTACCAAAAATCTTCGATTTTTGTAATTATGAAAATCTTCGATTTTCAGTAATCTTCGATTTTCAGTAATCCAAAGGATTTTCAGTAATTAATAATTTAGTGCATTAAATTTTGTTTAATTTAATTTAAATATTAATTCAACAAAAAAAATAAGAGAGTATAATTCTTTAAATTGAAAATAAATCAACTAATTTTTTTAAAAAATCTGTATTATTATATAATCTCTTTAATTTAAAAAAAGATAAACAATGAACTTAAATACATTTTATAATAAAAAAATGTGTAATAATCCATTGCCCAGACAACTTAATTTAGTAAAGATTTTAAAAATGAATTTTCAGATAAATCATAGAAATTATTCATATTTAGATAGATTTTCATTGAACACTAATAAAATTCATGGAGAAAATTATCAACATAAAGTCAATACTTAAAATCAAAAAAACCCCCAATATATATCATGACCCAACTATTAGTTTCATATTTATAAATCTTTATCAAAATATTGCTATTTTTTCTGAAAGAAAATTAGAAGACAAAGTCTTCGTTTTTGATAGGTTAATAGAAACTCTCAAAACTATTCTTAAATATTTTAAATCTTAAATATAGTCCTCGATATTAATAATTTAATAATTATGTCAAGGACTATATTTTTATTTTTTTAAAAATAATGATTAAAAAATGTTGGATATTAAGAATTAATTTAAATAATTACATAATATAAATTTGAAATTATTATCATCAAAAAATCAGCTTCAATAATGAAAATTTGAAAGTATATTCTAAAAAGAACATAATAAAAAGAATATTATGAAATAATTAGCAAATATGAAAAGTTACTAAGCTATTTTAGTAAGCATAACATCTAAAAATAATTAAAATGTACGATACTTACCTTTTACAACACCTTCAGTTATAGATGTTATATTAGCTAACCATTCATCCATTCTTCTTTCAACTTTCTTAGATACTTCTTCTAATTTATAACCATCATCCAAAATTAATTGTGAAGTTGCTGCTTTTGGTTGATCAATAGCTCTACCGATTTGACTTAAAATCATTATATTAACTTGTTTAACTCCTTCAACATCATTGACAATATCACGAGCCATTTGATTGGATAAAATATTGTAAATTTTGCCTACATGATTAATAGGATTTTTTCCAGATGTAGCTTCCATAGACATTGGCCTATTAGGAGTTATTAAACCATTAGCCCTATTTCCTCTACCAACAGAACCATCATCCCCCATTTCAGCAGAAGTCCCAGTGACAGTCAAATAATATCCCTCTGCACTATCAGAATCATCATTGTCAGCAGTGTTAATAAAGACTTCAACATCCCTATCTGTATTTTTATTTGCTAAATTAAGAACCTTTTCCTTTAGATCTGATTTTATATCCCTATAATCTACCACATCAGAAACATGTTTTGATACCATGGCACAAGCAATTGTTAAAGTTATTTTATTTTTTTCCCTTAAACCCATTACTTTAATATCTTCTCCAACAGCAGCATATTTACCTTTTTTAAAAGATTTAGAATTTAACAACTCTTCAGTAGAAAGCACAAGGTTCTCCACATCTGAAAATGGTGCATAACCTACTCCAAAAGAAGTGTCATTAGAAGAAATAGCACCTTCTCTTTTAAAAACATCTACTAAATCCCCAGAACCTTCACCTATCTTACATTCTACAACTGCATCAGTTTCAACATTGAAATTAATAAGAGTTTCATTCAAATAATCTTTAGCTGCTTCAATAGCTATTCTATCAATAGCAAACTTCTCACCATCAAATTCTCTAACTCCTCTTCCAGTCAATAAAAAGTCAATAGGTTTAATTATTTCTCCACCATTGAACTTAGGATTTGATTCCCCAGCAGTTATTTGAACTTCATCAGTGTTATGATGAAGAACTTTTCCTTCACCTAACTTATCCATATACTCTTTACAAAGAGCTCTACTTACAGATTCAGCTATTCCATCACTAATACTATCTGGATGTCCAATACCTTTTCTTTCAACAATCTCTATATCAAGTTCTTCAATTGGTGTTTGATTTAATCTATCAACAATAATATTTCTCATAATATCACAAAATTTTTACATACATATTTAGAGCACTGATTAAATAAAAATAAAATATATCTAATAAAAAGTATTCTAATTAATATTTAATGTAACTCATATTTATATTTTATATTCATAGTTTATAATTATTAATATTATAAAACAAATTAAAAAAATGTGTTAATAATAAAATAAACAAATAATAAATATTACAAACAGGATTATAAATTAAATTCTCAAAAAAAAATCAATATTGAATGAAAAATTAAATATCTAATCTCTTAAATTTGCATTTGACTTCTTTATCAGCGAAAGCTATGCCTAAGAAAATCAAATCGTAATTCAAATACTTTTCATAATATTTACTATCCATAATTTGATTTAAAGCCTTAATCACTAAA
>JAISTD010000053.1 GCA_031272765.1 Candidatus Methanovirga australis
TTCGTTTCCTAAATTTCTCACTCTGTTCGAAATCAAAGATTATCTAAATTCAAAACGAAGAATTAATTCTTCTAAATTGAAAAATAAATTTTCAATAATAAAAAATTTTGAATTAAAGAGACTCTAAAATTCTTTATTTTATCTATTATATTCATTTGTTTTTTTATTTTTTAAATACTATTAGATATTAACTTATTTATTCTTAGTTTAGAATTTAAATTAGTATTTTTTATAAAGAGAGGGATTGTTATTAATTTTAAATATTTTTAATTTATTTTAATTATTTAAACTTTACTATTTTATTCTGCCTATTTTTTTGATAAGTAGGATTTCAAGTGTATTTTTACAATATTGATTTTTTGTGATCGGTATTTTAGCAAAATAAAGATTTTCAACGATTTTTGTTTTTTTCAAAAATCAAAAAAAACTCCACACTTTTTACATTCTCTAAAAAACACCAAGAAAAAAGTATTTAATATAATGAGTTTTTTAAGGTTCATATTTTATCATCTAATAATTTTGGATTTTTAGCATTATTTCTAGTTATTACTTTCCTACCTACTTCTTTTTCCAAGCTTTTACGAGCATTTCCTGCAATATCCCCTCCTTTTTTTGCAACACCTTTACCTTCTTCAAATCTTTGAGGATTAACACCTTTAGATATTTCTGTTGTAGAAGCTTCAGCCAACATATTAAGTACCAATTCAATATTACTCATGTTGTCTCTGAGATTTTCTTTTTTAATATCTTTGAATTGTTTATATTCTTTTGTTGTCATGTCAGACCATGCTTTAGTAATTTCATCTGTTAACAAAGCATATTCTAATCCTTCTTTGACACCTGATCTATTCCATTCAGCTGTTAGGTCTTTACGAAACTCTATTGTTTTTAATCTTTGTGTTATCCATTCTTCAGAGTATCCTTTTTTTTTTACGATAGTTACTTATTGCTCTTTCAATAGCTAATTGAGGGTCTGCTATTTCATCAAGTCTTTATTTACCAACTTTAGCTAACCATTGTTTAAATGGTTCTGCATTTGGTGAGGGTATTGATTGAATTATCCTTAATATCTGTTCACTATCAGCGAC
This sequence comes from Candidatus Methanovirga australis, assembly GCA_031272765.1. Lineage (GTDB taxonomy): Archaea > Methanobacteriota > Methanobacteria > Methanobacteriales > Methanobacteriaceae > Methanovirga > Methanovirga australis. The sequence goes on from JAISTD010000053.1 coordinate 1,089, forward strand.
ATCAGTTAATCGCATTTTCCCATCAGGAGCAGGCATTTTCAAATCGTTACAATTTGTAACGATTTCATTACCTTCATCTTTTAACCTCTTTTTAAGAACTCTCCAGTAAGTCATTGGATTTATTTTCACTAAGAACTCCTACAACATCTATAACTGAAAAAAACCATTTTTCCTTATTTTCATCCCAAACGGCTCTAATTTCCCTATCTTCAAACAATTTTACACAGTTTTTCTTTGATATTGCATCAAAACCTTTTCATAATATTCATTTTTAAATTTTTAAAGCCTTATAATTTTTTACTCATTTTCTTATAAATTATTCTTTTATAATGTTTAATTATAATTTATATATAATATAATATTATTTCTTTTCCAAGTAAATGACAAATAATATCATTTAAAACATATTATTCAATCATGAAACCAATTGATTTTTATATCCACAAGCTTTCATTCACTTTTTAATCCATAGCCCATTTTTTTACTACAGATTGTACTTCTGCTCTGCTCTGTGAGTTTTTTTGATGACCAGGGATCTTGTTAGGTAAGTATGCATCTATGACTCATATTCTCATTTCAGATTCTAAACCTATAAACTGTATATTATATTCATTGAACACATAAATTATAGATTTCATAGCTCCAGAATTTTGTTAATTTTTTCTCTAAAATTAACCATTTATTTGTAAGATTTATACAGGTAGAATTGACCATTCAAAATATCTCGTTTTAGGATTATTCTACTCAAAAATGATCCTTATATCAATTAAATGTATCCAATATAAACCATGCATTCTTTTTGGGATTATTAATGCTTTAAACATGTATCATAACATCGATCAGGTCTTTCATCTTTTTGTGTCTTGTTTTTATAAGCTTTTGATAGTATGGGAGAAGTATTTCCCAATACTATTATATTGTCCAATTTATTTAATTTGTACGCCGTGTTTTTTAACATCACCTATGTTTGCTGATGATATAGATTAATCGTATTGTTTATATTATCAATTTTGTATTATAATCTGTAAAAATCATTAATATTCAAATTAAAACCACAAAAGCTGTGCTTGAATATCGAAATCTTTATATACTAACTACCACATTATGTTAATCTGGAGTTTCATAATTCATAAATTTTATTACCAATACGCGATTTTTGATATATTAATAGAAACTCTTTATGATTTTGATTTTATAAATAAAAAAGGAGGATATTTTTCATGAAATTTAATAAACTTTTAGGTTTATTTATAATAATTTTAGTACTATTAACTAACTTTGCTGTTGCTTCAAAAATACCTGAGTTTTATAATTTTGAAAATACTATTCATAATAGTCAGCAAAAGATTGGGTACACTCAAACAAAATTCGAAAGTAGTATGATAAAAGATATGCATTTTGTAGAAAAGAAGGAGGATGACAAAGAATACGATAAGTATAAAATGACGCATTTTAAATGGTATCAGTTTTATTATCCCATATTCTATGGGATTAAATATGTGATAGATTCTGTTATTGGATTGGGAGGTTATGTTGCTATAGGTGTAGATGCAGCAACTTCAGGCACATCTGATAGTGATTCTATGGAAAATTCTTTTAAAAATAAGTACAAGAAAATGATGGAAGTATCTGATAATAATACTTCAATTTTTGATATATCAAGTTTAACTATAAGGAATGATAGTGCGAAATCTGATTGTGAAAAAGTTCGAGGAGGATTAAATTCACATTACCCCCATGATTATTTTGAAATAGATGAGGTTTTCAATGAAAATGGTACTTTAAATGAAATTAAACCAGGAGATGTTATTCAATACATAATTAGAAATAACACAACATACACTAAAGAATTTTACAAATATTTGATTTTAGATAGTAAGCACGATAATGTATGTACATTCATTGGTTGTAATATTAGTTTTAGGTGGAATGGCAAGTCTGATGAACCTGATGGATTATATTATGATAGAAACGATGCCATCGTCAATATTAATGATGATCAATTTAACAATGATAATCTCAAATATTATATAGATTGTTCTAAATATTGTTTAGATTACATCATATATGCTTACGATTCAGATTCTAACTCTGAAAATAGTCGAGATCCAACAAAACTAAAAGAAGGATTTCATCATATTCCTGATGCTGCAGATAATAATTTGATAGAGAAGTGTGATAGTAGTCATGGCTTAGCAATTGCTGGTATTGCTCTTGGAGCTATAACTATTCTTGCAGGAATAGTAGCAGTTATTTGTTCTTTCATTCCATCTGGTCCAGGTCAGGTGATAGGTTATATATCCGTTATCATTGGCACTGTTACTAATATTGCGAATGTATTTGTTAATATGATGAGTGCTACACAAATAGATAATGTGGCTAGTGCTTGCACTAATATTGGGAATGGAATCCTTGGTTTTGTAGGTATAGGATCGATTTTAAGAGAATCTTTTGGAACTGAAGGTCTTTTTAAAAAAGGATACGAGAATATGGATGCAACTGCAAAATCCACTACGAAAGTTTCACTAATTATTTCAGGTATTGCCCTTCTTGTATCTGGAGGTTTTGGACTTGTTTCTGCTATAATCACATATAATAGTGCTGAGGGATTAAAATCATCGTTGATTGAAAAAAACAATGATCATACATCCTATTTAGAAAAATTAAATAATACTATAGAAATACATAATGAAAATCCTCATCCATTAACTGAAAATGAATTGATGATGGATAATATAAGCATTAACGCTTCAAAACCCAAATCAACCATATAAAAAGAAAAAAAAATGAAAATAGGTGATGTTAAATATGAAAATTAAGAGAAAAATTAATTATTTACTTCCTTTACTTTTGCTGATAGTTTTTTCAGCTGGAGTATTAAGTTTTTTGTCTTCTGCAAACTTTTTTATTATTGAAAATTTAAATAAAGTTGATAATTTTACCAATGAGTTATCTAAAAATATGGATTCCGTTAGCTCATTATCAAAGAATATTAATAACGAAAAAACAAACGAAATATTTATAAATGAGAAAAAAGAAAATGTCAGCTACAGTACTTTTAGAGATAGTTCTATTCAAAGGAATAATAAGAGTCATGATATTTTTGAAGGTATGGATGATTATGCAAAAAATAATACTATTTTCACAAATTGGAATAATTCACTTGATTTAGAACATTCAAAGAATGCTTTCTATGCCACTGGAATTTTACCTAAAGAAGAGTTAAAACGGTGTAAAAGCCATAATTTGAACTTGGATCCAAAATTGGATTGTTATTCTTATAATTTAGTGAATATTACATATAATGATACTGTTTTTAATATTGCTGCTGATGGTCGTTTTACTTTCATGACAAATTGTACTAACATGAGTAATATGAGTTTTAAAATAGAGGTAAACAATATCTATTTTTTCATTAAGAAATATTTCACAGTAAACATATTCCTACCATTAAGTAATTCAACAAATAAAACTGTTGATAATATGACAAATGAAACTATCACAAATATAACTAATATAACAAATAAATGAGACCATTATGACATTTTGTTTGTAAAGGAATATAGAAAAGTAATTTTGAGCATGATGATATGATATTAAAATAGTCCTTGACATAATTTTTGTAAGTAATGGACTTTTTAAATGAATATAATATTGTTTTATTAATTAAATTAAGTTTTATTTTAGTTTATTTATTGATATAGTGAATTTTGAATTATTTAATAATGAAATCATCCATGTTTAAATGATATTTTCAAACAGAGAATAAATTCTTCTAAGTTGAAAATAAATTTTCAACAATAAAGTGATTATATAAAAAATTTATTAATTAAATTATTAATATCAAGGACTATATTATGGATTTAAAAGACAATTGGGCTGAAAAAAGAATAGGTATACTCTTGTTTGTTTTAAGTTTGATTCTATTTTTTTTGGCTTTAATTATTAATTATGGGAATATTGTTATTCGCTATGATTCACTATTCACACTGATTTTTTCTAAGGATTCTTTTTTTAATATTGTTAAGGTAACTGCTTTAGATGTTCATCCACCGTTACATTACTTTATAGTTAAAGTTTTCATTAACTTAGGACATTTCTTACATTTATCCTTTACAGACATATATTTAGGAAAAATTTCTTCAGCTATTCCAATATTATTGTTAATGGGTTTTTCTTGGAAGTATCTTAGACATGATATTGGTGAATTAGGAGCAGGCTTATTTAGTTTTTCTATTATAACAATGCCTCAGTTGATATGGCTGTTAACTGATGTTAGAATGTATAGTTGGGGAATGCTATTTGTAACATTGGCTTTTTATTGTGCTTATAGGATCACAATTCAGGAGTCTTGGAAAAATTATATTTTACTAACATTTTTCACAATTGTAGGAGCATATACCCAGTATTTCTGCAGTGTTTCTATTTTTGGGGTTTATTTATCACTATTCGTATACTTATATCTTAATGGAAATATTAAAAAAATTAGAAGATTGATGGTATCTGGTTTTGTTTCTGTTTTAGCTTTTATTCCATGGATATTAATTCTAATTGAACAGATAAGGAATGTTGTTAATTCTTATTGGATTCCTCCTTTTGATGGCCTTGTTTTCTATAAAACTGTGATTTATTTTTTAAGTGCTTCTAAGCTTGTTGAAGGAGTTGAAGATTTAATAGGTTATGATTCATGTAGTTTGGATACTTTATTTTTATCCATACTTTTAATATCGATTTTAGGCATTTGTGTTTATCGTTTACTTAATGATCTGTCTTTTGAATCATTGAAAATGAGATTTGTTAAGGTTAACTTTTTAATTTTTGGTGCTTTGATATTGTTGCTTGAAATTATTTTAGGTGTTTTAATTGGGGATATGATTGGGAAACCTATTCTTTATACAAGATATTTATTTTTAAGCATTGGAGTGTTTTGGTTGAGTGTTTGTATTATAATAAGTAAAGTTTATTATTTTAACTCTAAGTTTATTTTTGTTTTTTTGCTAACACTATTTCTTGTTGGTGGAGGAGCATCATCCTATAATGGATTGAAATTAAGTGTTGGTGATTATAATTTCAGTCAGGATATGGTTATCACTTTAAATTTGATTGATCCTGATGATTTAGTTGTTGATGATATTTTTGCATCATGGGGTTGGAGAGAGGTGATTTCTCATCATCCTTATGAGAACACTTTTATTATGGAGGATCCAGATAATTCTGATAGTTTCAATCAGATTTATAGGTCTGCACTTTATTCTCAATTGAATATTCACATATTTGGAGGCAGCATATCCAAGAGAATTAATGATACTTTATTATCTGGTCATAAGGTTTGGATAGATTCATTAACAGCTGATGCTTTCTATGAAATAAATGATACATTACCTTCAAAATATCTTGATAATTATCATATTAAGTTTTATAATATAAGCAAACCAAAAACTTACCCTATAATGTGGAGATCTATAATTGAAATTACCCAAACCCCACAATAATAAATAACCTTAGAGTAGATTAATGATGAAACTTAAATATAAATCTGATGAAATATTAGGTATTCTACTGTTTGTCTCTGCAGTAACACTCTTTGCATCTTTATTTTCGTATCTGAATAATGTGATTTGGTTAGATGAATATTTTACTTTGTATAGCATTGTGACATTACCATTTAATCAAATGATGCATAATATTGCTATTGATGTTCATCCACCGTTATATTACATTATCTTATATTCACTTTTTCAGATTTTAGAATTTTTTAAGGTTTCCTTTAATGAGATATTAGTTGGAAAATTATTTTCACTTATTCCAATTGGTTTATTATTGATATTTAACTTAATAGTTATAAAAAAGGAGTTTGGATGGTTATTCTGTGGGATTTATTCTTTGTGTATAGTTGCATTACCTAATTTCATGTTCTATTGGACTGAAATTCGGATGTATAGCTTGTTATTGCTGCTGGTGTTTTTAGCTTTTTTTTATTCATATAAAATTACAAAGAAGTCAAGTTTGAAAAATTGGGTCTTATTAACCTTAATCTCAATATTAGTTATTTATACTCAATATTTTGCCATATACTTTGTTGTTAGCATATATTTAATTTTGTTGTCATGGTTTATTATTCATGATAAAAGAAATGAAATGAAGACTTGGTTTATATCTTTGATTATTGGAATTTTGTCATCTTTACCATTAATTTTGCTGCTTAACTATCAAATTGGCGTTGGAAAGGCTTCTTGGATCCCATTACCCACTTCAGACTCTTTAATCGAAATATTTAAATTTATTTTTGTTCCAGGCAATGAGATTTTAATTGTTACAAAGATTTCTAAAATATCTATTCTATTATTTCTGTGTTTTGCAGTTTTAATTATGCACTACTATTTATTTTATTTGAAAATTAAATTTAGGAAGTTAAAAACAAAATTTTCATGGTTGAAGGAGATTGTAGAAAAACAAGAATTTTTAGTTTTAGGTTTTGGAGTGCTTATATTAAGTATAGTTTTAAGTTTTCTTGTTTCTTATTTTTTTGTTTCAAATTTTCAAGCAAGATATTTATTTCCCTCTCTTGGAATTTTATACTTCTTTTTCACATTTTTGTTAACAAAGACTTACTCTAAAAAGGTAGTTTTCATTCCTATAATATTAATTTTATTGTTATCCTGTTCTTTCGCTTCATTGAACTTTATAAATAATCAAAAGGATAGCATTATTTCTAATAATGAATATGAAGGTTTTATGCATTCAGTTGATGAAAATAATACTATGATTATTTCTACAAACTACTTTAGGTGGAGTATTATAACTTTTTATACTAATAATAACTTAAATTATAATACATTTCTCCATAAACCTGGGGATGGTTATAATACAGATGATCAAACTTTGATAGAAAAAATTGATGATAGTTTGATGCAGTCTAAAGATGTTTATCTTTTTTTCACATCTGAGAATCTGGATGATTTGAAAAAACTTTTGCATGAAAATGGATTTAAGATAGTAGAAATTAAGAAGATACATGAAACTCAGGACAACTGTCTTTATTATCCTACAGTTATTTACAGAATTGTTAAAGTATGAATGGTAGAATGTGTTTATATTAACATTTTAAAAACAGGTATATAAACTTCTTATACTTCTATTGAAAAGATAATGCAAATGATATTTTGATTATAAAAGTAAAAATGAGTAAAAATGGGGTCACAGGGATTTGAACCCCGATCCTGGGATTTCTCATGTCTCAGTACTCCAATTGATCATCACCCAATCAATCATACTGTCGGTTTGCGCATTTTCTTCAAAGACAACTGGAGTCCCAGATGATGCCAGATTACACTATAACCCCATATAATTATATTCTATGTAGCTTAATTTATATATTCAAGCCAAGGGAGAGATTTGAACTCCCGTGTAATGGATCTGCAGTCCACCGCTTCGCCTCTAAGCTACCTTGGCATAAATATCTATCATTTTAATATTTAATTTTACTTATATTTAAATCTTTTTAAAATTATATTATTTTTTATTAGTTAATATTTTTAATTTAGCCATATTTTTACTATCTAATATTTTGTACTATAACATTTCATTTATATGATTGTATTTAATAATAATTTATTTTTAGATATTTTGTAATTATATTTAAATTAATAATCATGTTTAATTTTTAAATTTATATATTTATTTATATCATATAAAAAATTTATTTTTATAATCAATAACTTAAATTTATTTTTATAATCAATAACTTAAATTTATTTTTTTATAATGTTTATTTGATATTTAATTTTAACTTAAATAACCTTAATTTGATTAATTTTAACTTAATTCAAATTTAACTTGCCTATCTCTACCAATAATTTCATCAAGATCTAAGCCTTTTTCCAAAGCTAAATTCTTATCAACCTTGTAGTTTTGACCTCTTGTTTTAATTATTGTTTCTATACTTAAAAACAGCCATTTTGTATTTTTAAACTTAACTCCTATGTAGGGTTCAGCACCAAATATCTCACAAAATTCATTTAATCCATCGATTTGTGAAGAATCTATGTATATAATCTCACTTTTCGTTGTTTTAACTTCAATAGCTAAATATTTTTTAGAATTTCCTGCTAAAACATCTGGTAATGGTCTTTTAGTTGCTCCACCAGAAGCTGGAGCTCTCATAGCAGCAAAACCTTTATCCCAAAACATATGAACTAAGTCTCTTTCTTCTTTAGATCCTCTTTTAACCATTATTTATGCTCTTAAAAATATTCATTAAAAAAACAAGTTCATTAAAACTTAGAATAAATTATTGAGAAATAGAAAAGTGTTTATGGAGCCACCAGGGTGGTATTGGTGACTCCAGAGCCAAAACAAAAGTTTCAGCTGTAGTCTCGAAAAGGGTGGTGGTCTTTTCTGAGACTACATTTATATTATATATTTCATAAGGTATATAAATATTTTGGTACATGGACTTAGTATTATAAATAAAAGTTATTTATAAGTAAATCAATATTATAAATAAAATTTTTATCTTCTAAATGAATAAATATTATTCCAAATCTTAGTATACATTTTATTAAACTTTGAAAAAATTTTAATATATCTTTAAATTAGAATTTAAACAATTTTAAGAATTATCTTTAAATAATATTTTTTTAATAAATTATTTTTTTAAAATTTATAATATAATATAATGAATGTTACTTAAATAATGAAAAAGGCGATTATTGAAATGTCATCTTATAAAAGACATAGTTTATTTGCATTTATATTATCATTACTTTACTTCTTAAATCCTGTTTACTGTCTTTTAACTATTGTTGGAGCAAATGTATCTGATTTTGATCATAATATGAAAAAGGCAGATCTTTATAAAATAGTGATCGTAGGTTTAACATTATCTATATTATTATTTCTTCTTAAATCAAACTATTTTATTGGTATTCTTATTTTATTATTAAGCAGTGTATCTTATTTCTCAAAACATAGAGGTTTTACTCATTCATTAATTGGAGGATTAGTTTTAACCATATTAATTTTTATTATAACATTTTTTAGTATTGAACTATCCTATCAAATTCCATTCAATTTATTAAATATTAATATTCAAGTTATCTTTTTAGAATTAGTAGCTATTTTACTTTGTATTTTATTTGTAAATAAGAGATTATCTCCAATAATTATATTATTATTTTTATTGAGTATTTTAATATTTCCAATTAATACAATAAACTTCAAATTTATTGGATTTTCAATATTTTTAGGATTTTTAAGTCATATTATCTTAGATTCCTTCTCTCCTACTGGTGTTGAATTATTGAATCCTATTAGTTCTAAAAGATTTGGTAAAAAATTTGCATGGTTTCTTATTGTTGGATTGATTTTTATAGCTATTTTTTATAAAGTAGATAGTGTTAACTTACTTATTAATCATATTTGTAAATCCATATTTGTTGTAAATTTGATCTTTTAATCTTTAAGTGCTTGTTGCACAATCTGTTCAATGAACAAAATTTCTTTTAATAACGTATTATAGTCCTTGAAATAATTTTTTTAAGTAATGTATTTATAAAGCCAGTTTTCAACAAACGATTTTAAATTCGCATAAAAATGAAAAATACACTTCTGATGTATTTTTACGATTTCATCTGAAGATTTTATGGGTCATATCTCCAAGACGAGCTGCTAAAATTATTTTATTTTTTGGATCGAAACTTAAGTAGACCCATCTTTCTTCTTCTGGTTTGCAGCCCATTTTTGGAAATGTTTTTTTTAACAAAAGTCCATAATTCGTCAAGTTCTACTTTATCCACATTTAAATCTTTCATCAGCACTTTATT
>JAISTD010000095.1 GCA_031272765.1 Candidatus Methanovirga australis
GGGGATTCAGTCCAGGACCAATTATTATATAAATCTCGTAATAACTTATTAAACCTAAATCTTCTCCAATGAGTTCCTACAATTCTTATACAATATTCATGATCCTGATATCTATTTCGTTCATCTTGTAGAAATTCTATATCACTAAATTCAATATAATTTTGTAAAATTCTCCTTATAGCATAAAGTAAAACAAGATCAGTTTGTTCTAATAAAAAATACCAAGGTTGAGGTTCATCACCTTCTTCCATTATAGCTTGATGGTATGATGACATTTAATTTTAAAAAAAATAATATTATTTTAAATCCTATTTTAATTAATTTCACTTTTTGCGGAGCTGAACGATAGTGAATAATAATTGTTTCCTAAAAATTTTCTCAAAATATCATTCTTTAAAAATGTTTCCAATAAATCATTACAAATGGATTTCTCTTGAAAATTTTGATCCTATCTTCATAGATTATGAAATCTATGATACATGTCCCCATCCAATACGGAATAAAAAAACATTAGAAAAAATTCCAGTTTGTGAAGTTCTCCATGAAGGATATGTTTATCAACTCTATTCACGAAACATTATCGAAAAACTATTTGTTCAACCTCAAACATCACTCTATCAACAATGTTCTTGGAAAAATTCTTGTGAATGGTCTCATACATACAAAGATCAATATCCAATAAAAATATGGTCATATGAAGATGTATATGAAGATCCCGAAGTTGTAAGACAATTTCATGAAGGAACTACTTATGAATTTATTAAAAAAATTTCTAAACAGTTTAATGAACAAGTGTTTCAAAAATACGGAATCAAAATTAATGGAGAAACTCCTATCACCAAAGAAGATATTAAAAACTTCACTAAACTTTATCCATAAACAATTCATTTAAATCCTTAATTTCTTTCATTTTTACTCATTATCATTCGGCTTACGCAAAACGGGAGAATTAATTAAAATCTTATTTTAAATAATTTTATTTTTTTACTAAAATGAACTACGAAGTATTAATCAACGATTGCTTTGTCTATTATTTTAAATTACCTTTTAAACTCAATGAAGAACAAATAAAAGTTGCATGTCCAATAGAAATAAAACTAAAATATCCTCTGTGGGCAAATGTATGGTTAAATAATGAATGTATATATAGCTTCCCTATACTTGAACACACAGACCTGACTCAATTTAAAACAGAAGTGAGATTACATAATCAATAATAAAAAAATCTCCCTACATTTATTTTTCAAGGTATATAATACTCTCTTGGAAAATATTGTCCAGTCCATGTTTCTCTAACCCAACCAGTGCTTGAAAAACCATCTCTATACAAAAATGGATATTCATCATAAATGGCTCCTTCATAGAAACCAATATTAAAATCAAACATTCTCCAAGATTTTAAACTTGAAATACAGTTTTGTAATCTATTCCAATTCCAATGAGTATCAATAAAAAATAGGTGTTTCATTACCTTTTCATTAGTTCTTGCAAAGGCTTCTCTATTAAAATTAATTTCCAAAGGGTAATACTCACCTGATCTCATTCTCTCTCTTACACTTGTATTATACTCATCTACGAACCTAAACCAATCATCATGATTACAAGTAAATTTCAAATCAATTCTATAAAAATAAGCTCCTCCTTTAAAAGTCATTTATTTTAAAATTATTTTTCTAAAATTTTTCTATAATTGTTTTCTAAAAAGTGAGATTAATTAAAATCCTATTTTAAATAATAATTTTTTTATTCATGGTCCTATAAAAATTTTTCTAAAAAAGTGAGATTAATTAAAATCCTATTTTAAATAATAATTTTTTAAAAAATTTTGTGAATGTTTTTAGTCTAATGTTAATTCATTAATTAATTGAGGTAGTATATCTAAATATAATCTTCCGCTGATAATTCTTGTTTGTTTAAATTCATCATCCATAACGTCCCAATATGAATAATCTCCAATTACTGGATCATGAGCTTTGTGTTTTTTACATGGTTTATAATGTAATTTCCCTTTGGTTGTTTTAGATTTCAATATAGTAGTTTCATTAGAATCACCAGGGATGAACTTCACGTGATTATTCTCAAAATGGTGTCCATTGTATTCTTTAATACGAATGCCATGTGGAATCAGTTTGAATAATTCCTTAACCTCTTGAATGCTATATTGTCTCTTCGCACGATTCTCATCGATTTGTTTGAATTGTTCTTCATTAAGTTGAGCCATTATAAAAATAATCGTCTCAATCAAACATCTCAGGTTCAATTCCCCATATACCCTATATTTATTTTTTCTTTCTATGTTTGTTGGCGGATTTTTATTGGGATGGGTGTTTATTTTGTTTTGTTCAAAATGTTTCGCGTAGTGAAACGGAGCGGGACATTTTGGGCGGGACAAAATGACGGACAGCCCAAGCAAAATCTGCCACAAACATATTATAGATATGTTAGACTTACTGGAACCTGCGTTAAATATACTGATTGATGATATGCATGATGAAATTATTGATGGGATATCTTATTATTATTTTATGTAATCGGTCAGTTCATTTATTATGAATGCTCGAATCCAAAGTATCCTCACGTCCGAACAAATTGCGGTTGAAGTCGATAAACTATTAGATATATTGGTCGAAGGTGAATTTCCTTTGGAGTGTATGGACAAAGTGTTTGCAAATCCGAAACTCCGACCCACAAGTACCCGGGATTTTTTTAAATATGTGATCGAATATGCTACTGAATGGCATCCGGAACTAATAACCGAGATGGAACTGGATGATATCAAGAAGTTCGAAGATTATTTTTTCTT
>JAISTD010000077.1 GCA_031272765.1 Candidatus Methanovirga australis
ATTTTATCTTCTATGTTCCTGCCGAGTGTTTGTTCTGCTGATGTGAGGGAGGATACTTTAGAGGATACTTATTCTGATATTTTAGAGAATATTGCTGAGAATGAGCGAGAGGTTTTAGGTACCAATAATACTGATGTTGTTGTTGATTACTTTAAAAGTAAAGGTAATATGAGTGATTTTGAGGCTACTGTTTTTTTGGATATGGTTGCTTTCAGCACAGGTAGAAAGTCGTATTTTGAGTATATTATTAATGGTACAAGAGGTATTAGTCCTCATGATAATGGTGTTATTAGTGGTTTTGAGAATCAGTTGAATCGTTTTAGGTTTGCTAATGAGTCTGTTCGTCGTGAGATTTTATATCATGGTGGTAGTCTTAGTGGTACTATTAGGTTTGTTATGGATTGTAGTGAGTCTTCTGAGCATATGGCTTATTCTTTGGATTGTGGTGAGGAGTATGCTAATGACATTAAAGCTATTGGGGTTATGCTTGAGGATAATCCTTTGAGTTTGGACACTGATGACTTGGAAAATAGGTTGGATAAGGCTGTTAATGGTTGGAGAGATGAGATTTACACTCACTTTATGGACTATGCTTATAGAATTAATGGTTCTTCTTCTGAAAATTTTAATTTTGGTGTTAATGATAGTGTAAAATCTGTCATGGCTAAGGTTAATAATTTGTCTGTGTTGAAGAATAAGATGGGGGATGTTTCTGGTGATTGTATTCGTGCTGGTGCAATTTGTACTGGTGTTGGTGGGATTTTGGCTCCAACTTTCGGTGCATTCGATGTTCAACAAATTGTTAATATAGAAAGGTCAATGGAACTTGCTGATTGTTATGTGAGTGTGCAAAGATTTTTATTTAATAATAGATATTATACATTTAATGATTTCCCAAATGCATTGAGTCCTATTTTTTTCACTGACAATGTTGTATGTGTTTATGATGAAAGTACATTGCTTAGTATTTTAGGTTCAGAAGAAATTTATTCCTCTCTTAATTCAGGTGGAGAAATTATTATTTGTTATGAACCTACAAACACTATTATTGGATTTCGTTCTTTTGGAGATTTTCAAGTATTTAATCCTGTTAGTGTTTCTGTAACACCAGATTTTGCTGAAGGGTCATTCAGTAAAAATATTGCTGATATGCTGTATAAAGGATCTAAAGGTCCAACTATTGTTGATTATGCATTATCTGTGATTTTTTTTGTTCTTATTATTGTTGGTATTGTTTTAACCATTGTTGGAGTTGAACTGATTACAATTGGTCTTTCTTTGGAGAAGGTTGAATATAACTTAAATAGTATTATTGAAAATTTGAAATGTATATTGGATTTAAAATCAGTTTAGTTAATACTTGCTTTTAATTATTTCCAGTGGAAAATTATCTTTGAAGATTTAATAAGTATAAATATTATGAAATATAAAATATTATTTTCATGATTCTCAAGAAAAATATATTATAGTGTTTTGTGAAAAGTATTTTGAGTTTAAATTACCAAATTTTAATTTTTGTAATTATGAAAATTACCAAAAATTGCTTTGCAATTTTTGTAATTATGAAAATCTTCGATTTTCAGTAATCTTCGATTTTCAGTAATCCAAAGGATTTTCAGTAACTAAGGATATAATTTTTTTAAAGTTTGTATTAAAACTATTAATTGATTTAGATCCTTAAATTGATTAAAATTACTTAATCTTCATTTAATTATTTAAATTATATTATTTTTTTATAAATAATCTTATTAATCTTCATTTAATAAAATAAATTCATATTCAATAAATAATTTATATTTTAATTTTAAACTATCAATTTTTTTATCATATTAAATTACAAAAATATTGTTTAAAAATTTTTATTTAAATAATTGAATAAAGAAACAAATTCCAAAATACTATAAATAATTTTTATAAATAATCTTAAATGATTAATAGTAATAGTTTTAAAGAATAATAGTTTTAAAGAGTTATTACACTCATTAATGGGGATGTTCTATGAGGAATTTATTAGATAATTTAGAAAATTATTCTGTTAGTGTAGGGAATGAAATTAATAGCTTTCTTTCAAGTATAAGTCCAGACAACCTTAAAGAAGCATCTATTTATCTCACTGAAAGTGGAGGTAAAATGTTGAGACCTGCGTTAGCTATTATTTCCTGTGAAGCTTTAGGTGGCAGTGAAAAAAATGTAATTAAAACAGCTGCAGCTATTGAACTTATACACACTTTTTCACTTGTTCACGATGATATAATGGATGATGATGATGTTAGAAGAGGTCGACCATCTGTGCATAAAGTTTGGGATGAAAATATAGCTATTTTAGCTGGAGATACATTATTTTCCAAGGCCTTTGAATTAATTTCCTCTGCAAAAGATGATATTGGCTCGGTTGAATACATCAATCAAGCAATATCTACTGTTGCTGATGCTTGTGTTAAAATATGTGAAGGACAAGCAGCAGATATAGGTTTTGAGAAAAATTTTAAGATTAAAGAAGAAGACTACTTAGAAATGATTTTTAAGAAAACTGGAGCTTTAATAGCTGCTGCAACTAAATCAGGAGCTATAATGGCTGGTGCGAACCAAGGTGAAATAAATATCTTTTATGAATATGGTAAACTCATTGGTTTAGCTTTTCAAATTCAAGATGATTACTTAGATTTAGTTGCTGATGAAAAAAAGTTGGGTAAACCAGTTGGTAGTGATATTGTTGAAGGAAAAATGACCATAATTATTGTTCATGCTCTTGAAAATGGAAATTCTGAGGATAGAGAAAAGTTAATAGATATTTTGAAAAATGACAATTCTAAAGAGGATGTAATGTTAGCAATGAATATTTTAAATAAATGTGGTTCATTACAATATGCAAATGATTTAGCACAAAAATATGTTTCTGATGCTAAAAATCTATTGGATATATTAGAGGATACTCCTCATAAACAATCATTAATTTCTATTGCTGATTTTGTTATAAATCGTGAAAAGTAGAATGTGTTATTGAAGAATGGAACGCATTGATTTATTTACTTTGAATAACAACATTTTTTTCTACTTTTTCTATTCTATTAATTATTTTTTCAGTTCCTGTTCCTTCAAAAGCAGATATTTCAATAACTTCTTTTAAAATATCTTTATATTTCTCTAATTTTTCTTTTTTATCATCATCTACAAGGTCAATTTTATTAAACACAATTATAATATCTTTTTTAAATATATTGTTTATCTCTTCAAATAGGTTTATCTGATTTTCAATAAGATAACCTGAAGTTTCAGAAACATCAAATATAAATATTATTGAGTCAGCTAAGTGTTCAAGAGCTAAAATTGCATTTAATTCTATGTCATTCATTTTACCAATTGGTCTATCTAACAATCCTGGAGTGTCAATAATTTGGAGGTGTTGCCATTTTCTTTCAACATGACCAATTTGAATGCCTTTTGTTGTAAATGGATAATCTGCCACCTGTGGTTCGGCATCAGTAATTTGTCTAAGGAGGGTTGATTTACCAACATTAGGAAATCCTGCAATAACAATCGTGGTTGCTTCAAAGTTGATTGTGGGCATATTTCTTAATTTTGATTTTCCATAATCTAAAAAGTCAAGGTCTTTACTAATTTTGTTTACAACTGAAGCTAATCTGCCATACAATTGTTTTTGAAGCTTACTGGAATTTTCCGATGATGATCTTCTAATTCTCTTAGCATAATCCTTTTCAAGTTGAGTTATTATCCCATAAGCCCAATTAAGACCTCCAAGTGATTGTTTCATTTCATCTACACCAACGGTAATGTCAATGTAGTCTTGATAAAACTCTGGAAGAGACTCAATATCTGGGACACGATCTAAAATCATCTGTAATTTTTCTTTAACTACTTGACATGCAGTAGTGACACGAGTCTCTTCAATTTTCTGTGATTTCATATGTTTTGGGATTTTTGAAGTCCTTATTTTATTCGCTGCCTTTTTTCCTCTACTGAAGCCTTTATCCAAAAGTTCATCTGGTGTTGGTATTGTTGGTATAATCATTTTATCATTCATGTTTAAAGGATTTAAATCCACTTTTTATATTATGGATTATTATTAATAAAAGTTAAATATTTTATTGTATTTTTTTTACTGTAATCAGTTAATTTAAAAATATTGATCATTGCATAATTTTAAATTAAGATTTAATATAATCTTATTAAAAATAAAGAATATTAAAATTTTATAATATCATGACAAGAATATTTAGATGTGAAAATATTGAAATATTAAAAGTAAAAAACTAACTTAATCATTTATTAAATAATTATTTAATCATTTATTTATTTTATATTATATATTTTATAGCTAAATTTAAAACTTAATACAAAAATCAATATAAATTATTAATTTAATTTAGGTTTAAATTTGATTTAAAAACTTTTTTAGTTTCTTTTTAACTTCATAAATTTTATTAATATTTAAATTTAAACTTTTTTTTTATTTTTGGGGGTTTAAAATATTGATGATTTTGTTTCGTACAAAAGAACATGCCTCATGTCTTAGTAAAAAACAACAGATATTTTCCACCAACATTTTTATAGTACTTCTTCGAACTTTTGTAACTATTTGTTTTAAAAATTTTTATTAAAAATCATGCTTGAAATTGTTCAATTTTAAATTATAGTCCTTGATATTAATAATTTAATTAATAAATTTTTTATATAATCTTTTATTAGCAAGGGGTCTGATTTTATCAATGATCAACAAGCTGTGTGATCTCTTGAATTTCCTTGTAACCCTTAGAAATCAATATTCCTACTAAAGATACATTCAAATACATATATTTATAAACAGATCTCTTTGTATAAGCATGAATATCCTTTAAATCCAATTCATTCTTTAAAAACTTGAAAAATTCTTCAATTCTCCACCTTGTTCGCCTGAAATCCTCCCATTTAGGCAATAAAATCAAATAATTTCTCTTTTAAAAACTTATAAATAGGATTTTTAGGAATATTCACATCAAAATAGTCTAATGGGTTCTGAATTTTATCTTTCAAAACATTTAAACTTGGTTTCTTTTTAGGAAATATTAAAGGACACGACTTTTATACTTGTTTATACCAATCAAATAGTTCATAGCGCTGTAAAAACCTTTATCTGCTAAAATTAACTGTCCATTTTTCAATATTTTCCTTTTTTTTAAGTTCAAAAATCATAACATCAAATATTTTACTATCATAGAGGCGAGTCCTTCATGAATTAATAATACTAATGGTCTGCAAGTTTTTTCATCTATAGCTATTGTCATTTTTAAATCCCGCATAGTGCCCAATACTTGTAGAAAATGCTCTTTTATAGTCTTTAGTAAGCAAAGTTTGTTTGCTTAAAAACTTCCCACAGAATTTCAAATCTAAAGGTTTATTGAGGTTGAATCAAGTATTTATAGATTTAATATATCCTCATTTTCTGAAAATTAAGCTTATTCAATGTCTTTAAAACTAATTCAAGATATTTATCTTCACTATGTCTTGAATAAATCTTTCGTAATTGTTTTAGATCTGGTAAGTCTTCAATAACCTAAAAACTTACGAAGCTTAGATTTATTATTAACTTGATTATAAAACATTTGATAGCTCTAACTTGAAAAATATAGATAATAACATTAGTTTTAACATGATTTGATGATTATTAATCTTTTTTAATCCGTTTCGAGCTAACTCTTCTTGAAAATTTCTAGAATCGATAACTTTAAGTACTTTGCTAAACAATACCAATATAGGGTCTGTATTATCAAGATTTAATGGGACATTCATTTGAATCATTAATTAAATGTATGAAACCCATTATATTTAAATTTTTTGGTTTTAAAGACCCTAAAATTAAAAACATGATTAGATTATTTGTACTTTTTACTATGGTACCATGATTAATGGTCATTTGTAGGAAAATACCTTCATATTGGTTATGAAATTTTCATGAAAACCAGACACCTTGTTTATTAGTTGAAAATTTATTTTTAACTTAGAAGAATTTATTCTCTGTTTGAAAATATCATTTAAACATGGCTTATTTCATTATTAAATAATTATAAAATTTATTATATCAATAAATGCACTATTTAATTAAATAAAACTTAAAATAAAACAATATTATGCTTATTTAAAAAGTCCATTATTTACAAAAATTATGTTAAGGATTATAAAGAAAGATTTCGTTTTTCTAATTTATAAAATCAGAGATTTTATAAATAATAAAAATATATGGGGTTAATAATGTTAAGATAAATACTATCGAAATTCCATTTTTTATTACTGAAAATCGAAGATTACTGAAAATCGAAGATTTTCATAATTACAAAAATTAAAATTTTTGGTATTTTAAGTTCAAAATAATTAATTTTGTAAAACATTATATTGTCACTTTATAACCAGAGGACATGTAAAGTCATTAATTCTTAAATTAAAGCCATAGATGCTGTGTTTGAATATCAAAATATTTATATGCTAATTTTTTACCACATTTAGTTAAATAAGGGAGTTTCATAATTTATAAATCTTATCAAAATATGCGATTTTGGATAGGTTAATAGAAACTCTCTTATAAATTAAAATAGTAAGTTATATGATACAATTAAATGAATATAATGAATTAAATAAATATTAGGGATTAAATGATGATATGGATGAGACAAGTATAAAATTTAAAACAGAAATAAAGACCATAAAAGAAGGTTTGGTTGAAATAATTATCCCTGAGTTTGAAAAAGTCTCATCAGATGCACCAGTATTTTATAATCCAGCAATGGAATTTAATAGAGATATATCTATACTATCACTTCAACAATTCCAGAAAGAATTAGGAAAACCAATAGATATTTGTGATCTTTTTGGTGGAAGTGGGATTAGAGCTATTAGATATAAAAAAGAACTGGTTGGTGCTGGAGAAATTAATCTTAATGATATTAGTAATCAAGCTATTGAATTTGGAAAGATAAATAGCGAGCATAACAAGCTAAAGTTGAGTTTCCATCAAAAAGAAGCCAACATACTACTTAGAGAATTTCGAGGGAAATTTGATGTTGTAGATGTGGATCCATTTGGAACACCATCATACTTTATAGACTCATTAGGATACTCAATTAAAAAGAATGCAATGATTTGTGTTACTGCAACAGATACATCAGCTCTTTGTGGAACATACATTGAGCCATGTATTCGTAAGTACAATGCCAAACCAAATAGAACTGAGTATTGTCATGAAACTGGAATTAGAATTTTAATAGGGTTTATTGCCTTGAAAATTGGGAAGTATAAAAAATATATTGAACCTAAATTGAGTCATAGTAGCCAACACTATATGAGAACATATCTTAAAGTTCATAAAAGTTCAAAAGATACAGATAAAAGTTTAAAGGAGAACATAGGGTATATAACACATTGTAACAAATGTCTGTATAGGACATCTGTTAAAGGACTGTCGTCAGTTATTAATGATAACTGTCCTGAGTGTGGAGGGAAATTAGCAATGGCTGGTCCATTATGGATAGGTAAAATTCAGAATCAACAATTTATTGAGGGTATGATTCATGAAATTCCTTTTAAAAATCTTAAAACCTCTAAAAAAGTTTTAAAGTTATTAACGACTTGTGATGAAGAGGCAAATGCAATGATAAGTTTTTATGATATACATAAAATATCTAAAGTTTTGAAAATAAGTGCTCCTAAATTGTCTGAAGTTTTAGAAACCTTAAAAAAAGAGGGTTTTTCAGTTACAAGAACTCATTTCAGTCCACTTGGAATAAAAACAGACTCTGATATTAATACATTAAAAAAGATAGTATGTAATTTATCTATAGATTCAAATAAGATTTAATTTTTGTGGATTGTACTCTATTAAAGTATGTTGATATATACAGTATACTACTCTATGAGGTTGTAAACTTTTGTGGAGTTTTAGATGTATGGGTTTGTTTTTAGTATATCTGCGATATATTCTCTTATTTTTATCATTCTATTATTATACAACTGGATTTTTAGTCATATTCAAAGTCAAATACTCTAACATACCATCAACAGTCTTATAACTTTTTAATCTCCTTAGGATTAGTTTATACTATA
>JAISTD010000087.1 GCA_031272765.1 Candidatus Methanovirga australis
GGAATGAAAAAAATAGTAAAATTAATTGGAATTTCAATAAAAAGAAAGCAGACAAAAAACTATCAAAATACTATGTTTAAAAAATACCCAAAATTAAATTGTCTTGACAATAGTTTAAAAAAACTTTTATTTAAAAATTATATTTATAAAAACTTTTTTAAAATAAAAAGTTATAAGTCTAATGAATACTTTCAAAATTTAATTCATCAAAATATTTAAAATAAGGTGAATTATTTAATGAATTATTATATAAATACAATATAACATAAAGATAATAAATTAAGTAATTTAGATAATAATAAAATTAAAAAGGATATAATCATGTTAAAAAAAAGAAATATTAAAGAAGAAATCTTAAAAGTAGAGATATTAAACAGAATAAAACTAATATTAAATAATT
This sequence comes from Candidatus Methanovirga australis, assembly GCA_031272765.1. GTDB lineage: Archaea > Methanobacteriota > Methanobacteria > Methanobacteriales > Methanobacteriaceae > Methanovirga > Methanovirga australis. The sequence continues at coordinate 401 of JAISTD010000087.1, forward strand.
ATAATCATGAATTTAAAGAAATAACAACTATCTCTCTATCAAACCAAGAATCATTTATAGGCAATATTAAATTATTTGATTTAAACAAATTAGATGAAGTTTTATCCAAATTATCATCACTTTTAGAGGAGTATGGTAAAAATAGTCATAACAGCGATAGAGTAGAGTCCTGTTGCAGTCAAACATACTATTTAATAAGCTTTAAAGTGAATGTCTAATTGGAGTCACTGATTTTAAAGTTATTAATCAAATCCAATGATTAACATGAATTATAGATTAATAAAACATGAAATAGAATTAAAAAAAAGATTACAAAATATGAACTCTAAAAATGGAACTGAATCACCAAATTCTCTATCAAAAGAAAATACATCAATGCCATTTAAAGATTACTACACTAATTTGAAAGAAGAACTTTTAAATAAATACAAAAATAAGACTTTGAAACATGTGAAAGGTAGTAAACTCGCTGAAAATGAATATAGTGAATGTTTAAAAATAGTTCAAAAAGAAAAAATTAACTTCAAATTAAAAGAATGTGATTTTAAAGAAGAATTAGATTGTAATTTAAAGTTAGTTAAACAAATAGGTCCAAATACTGAATATAATTTGAAAAAAAAAGGATATGGAAACATTGCATCATTATTAAATCATCGAAGATATTGGAATTATGCTCAAATAGCTATTGATAAAATTGAATCTGGATCATTCACTGAAAAATTTAATCTGATCAAAAAGAGAGATTCATCAAATCTTATTAAAACTCTTAATTTATTGGATTTTGAAAATTTGAAATTTATGGATATTGAAACCCTTGGATTTTCTAATGTTCCAATAATTCTACTTGGAATAGCTGAACTAAAAGATAAAAATATTGTTTCAACCCAATACTTTCTTCAAGATAAAAAAGAAGAACCAGCTATTTTGCATAGTTTATTAAGGCATTTGAATGAAGATTCAGTTTTTGTCACATATAATGGAGCTTCTTTTGATGTTCCTTTCATTAAAAATCGTTTTTCTTATTATCGAATGAATTATAATTACAATATCCCTAACTACGACCTTATTCACTTTACAAGAAGACTATGGAGAAATATTCTTCCAAATTGCAAATTAACAACCATTGAAAAATATCTTCTTAATATAGAACGTATTAATGATGTTCCAGGTAGCCATATTCCTAATTATTATGAAACTTATCTTGAAGAAAAGAACATTGGTCCTATAATCCCAATTATTGAACATAATCGTAGGGATATTGTTTCTTTAGCACAATTTTTAATGAAAATTCATGATGAAATTGTAGAATAAAAAAGAGAGTTCAAATTAAAAAATCTAATTCCAAAGTTTATCTATAACTAATTGTTTCAATCATATAAAATTATAATAATTTATTATAAATCAACATTAACCTAACAATTTATATTCTAAAAAAAACATAATAAACAATTATTAATATGAGCAACTTAGGTTCAAAAAAAACAGGAATCAAGAATAAAATTATTGGATTGCATCAAAATGGAGAAGAAATTACAAAAATTGCCACTTGGAAGACATTCTTTTGATATAATAAGAAAAAACAACTATTTATATGTTGACAAAACAAAAGAAATACTAAAACTCATAGAAAATGGAGACATATATTTTTTATCTCGTCCAAGAAGATTCGGAAAATCATTACTCGTAAGCACCCTTAAAGAACTATTCCAAGGAAACAAAGAACTATTCAAAGATTTATATATTCATGATAAATGGAATTGGAATGAAACCTATCCTGTAATTCATTTAAGTATGGGTAAACCATCAAGAGAATCAAAAGAAGAATTTAAAAAAACATTGTCTCACCAAATATTTAAAATAGCAATAAAAAATAATATATTGCTTGATAAAAATATGCCGCCAAGCACCAATCTATCTGATTTAATAGAAGAATTACATGATAGTACGAGAAAAGATGTTGTTGTTTTAATAGATGAATATGATAAAGGAATACTGGATAACATAAATAACACAGAATTAGCTGTCGAAATTCGCAACATATTAAAAGAATTTTATGAAGTTTTAAAAGATTCTGACGATTATATCAAGTTTGTTTTCATAACTGGAGTCAGCAAATTCTCAAAAACATCCCTTTTCTCTGGTCTAAACAACCTTAAAGACATCAGTTTAAATGATTGCTACTCAACAATTTGTGGTTACACCAAAAACGAATTTAAAGAATACTTCAAAGAATATTTAGAAACCTATTGCAAAAACCATAAGGAAAAAAGTGTTGAATCTTTAATTAAAGCTGTTAATGATTGGTACGATGGCTATAGTTGGGATGGTGAAAATTTCGTATACAACCCTTACTCAATACTAAACTTATTCAGTGATAACATCTTCGATAATTACTGGTTTGAGTCTGGCACCCCAACATTTTTATTAAAACTAATTGAAAAAAAAGGCAACATTGAAGAAGATCTTTTAAAACCACAACCTGTGAATTCCAGTGCCTTCTCATCATTCAAACTCAAAAATTTGAACCTAACCGCAGTTTTAATGCAAACAGGATACCTAACCATTAAAAAAAGAACAGAATTCGACAGAAATTATGAATACACCTTAGACATTCCAAATAACGAAGTTAGAGAATCCTTATTCACACATATCCTATCAATGTACACTGGAATAGATGATGACAAAGTTATAGCTATTAAACACAAAATGATTAAACAAATAATCAACCTTGACAGTGCTGGATTTAACAACAATTTAAGTGAGTTATTAACCGAAATACCTAATTTACTACATCAAAATGCAGATGATAATTATTACCACAGCATTTTTATCGCTTGGCTTTCAGCATTAAGATTCAGAATAGACAGTGAAATTTTAACCAATATTGGGCGAATTGATAGTGTTTTAGAAACTGAACATTTCACAGCAATTTGCGAAATTAAACATGATAATAACCTAAACCATGATACACTTCTTAAAAAAGCAATAAATCAAATAAAAAACAACGAATACTATAAAAAATATCTTAAAAGAAACAAACCAATCATACTTTTAGCCATAGCTTTCCACGATAAAAAAGTAAAAACAGTGATTGAAAAGTTAAATTAAAACATCTTATCTTGAATATATGTCATTCTTAATTTTATTTAAAAAAAGAATAGATTCAAACAGAAGAAGACAGTTCGAGTGCAGATTATGATTTAATGCTACAAAAATTAAAGTAAAAAGAGATTTATACAAAAATAAAAGCATTTCTTGAAGAATCTAAGAAGTTTTGAAAGGCTGATCAATAATATAGTTAAAAACATAAAGTTCGATAATAATTAAATTATAACATGATTTTCTTTATAAAACCTTATTTTTTTAATTTATAGTCCTTGACGAAAATTTTATGAGTAATGATTTTTATATGCTTACTTGGTATGTGGGGATGGTTATTTATGGTTAATATGATTCAAAGGAAAATTGAAAATCATCTATCTGATGATAGAGTTAAATAGTTCTTTATAAAAACCAAGAAAAAAGATTGCAAATATGTTTCAAAAGCTAAACTTTCATAAAAGCTGTTGATTTAATTTATATTTTAAGAGTAATCATTGAATTTTTTTTTTTTATATTATTAAATTCCAAAAGTTTTATTTAAAAATAATTGAATATTCAAAAACTATACAAGTCATTATAGAGTCTGTCTAACAATTATTTTCAGATGAAAAACAAGACAGTATAATTCTTTAAATTGAAAATGAAGCAAACAATTTCTAAAAAACTTGAGTTGTTAGACATCCTCTATGGATATATTATTTTATTGATTTTTCAAAAACCATTCTACTGTAGTTTTAAGTTGTGATTTAAACAAATTGGGGTCTACTTTAAAATGTATCTTACTAAGATTATCAACATTTGCTTGGGAATGCTTTATATCTCCCAACCTTTCATCAGCATATTGAGGTTTCAAATTAGATTGGAGTATATTATTAATAATATTATAAAGTTGGTTGATAGTTACAGAATATCCTGATCCCAAATTCAATATTCCATTAAACTTCGATTCAGCCGCCAAAATATTTGCTTCAACAAGATCTTTTACAAAAATAAAGTCGCGACTTTGTTCTCCATCACCAAATATGATTGCTTGTCTATTATTTATAATTGCATCTATAAATTTAGGTATCACTGCAGCATAATGTGAGTTAGGATCTTGTCTTGGACCAAAGACATTGAAAAACCTAAAAGCAACACTTTCTAAACCATAAGACTCATAAAAAGATTGTAGGTACAGTTCACAACTTGCTTTAGATGCTGCATAAGGTGAAGTTGGAGTCAAAATTTCAGATTCTTTTAAAGGAATATTTGGATTGTTTCCATAAACCGCTGACGAAGAAGCAAAAACAATTTTTTTAACATTTTCATCTTTAGCAGCCTCTAACAATTTAACAGTGCCATCCACATTATTTTTGTTTGCTAAAACAGGGCTTTCCACACTCAATGGAACACTTGCCATTGCAGCATAATGAAAAACATAATCAACATCTTCAAGAATTCCATTTAAATCAATAGTATTCAAGTCATTTATGATTATGTTTAAATTAGAATGCTTTGGATTTTCAATATTTGTAATTTTTCCACTGGATTCATTATCAATAACTATAATCTCATTATTTTCCACTGTTTTTTCAACAATATGAGAACCAATGAATCCTAAACCACCAGTAACCAAAATTTTTTTGTTTTCCATTATATTATCCTTTATTCAATGATTTAAAAATATTAATAAAACAATTAAAAAAATAAACACTCAATCAACAAAAACATGCTTAATCAAATAAAAATGTAACAATAAATGAATATTATTAATTTTATTCCTTTTATTAATTTTATTTCTTTCTAATATTATATTAAAATCTCTATTTATATAATTTAATTTTTTATATAATAAATTTTCATAAATCAATATTAAAGAAATTTGAATATAATAATATCCAGTTGATAATCCATTAATTAAGTAAGAAAAAATATAATAAAAAAAATTTTATGGAAAAAACTTTAAAAAATCTTTTAGAAGAAGAAAAAATAAAATATAAATAAAAAATTTTAGAATAAAAAATTTCATTCCTGTTTTACTAACTCACTGTTTAGAATTTAGTACCAAATAATTTAATTTGATACATAGACATATTCTGGAATCCATGTACTATAAGGTACAGTCCAGCTGGTACCATGTCCCCAACCATTTTGAACAGCTCTACAAGTTTCTAACCAGTGAAATGTACCATCAACATATACAAAAGGAACTCTATGGGTTCCCATTTCAGTATGTCCAGCATATATTCCACATTTGTAACCTGCAGCACTAAGTGCACTATATACTAAATCACTGAAAGAGTAACAATCACCATCTTTACCATATGTCATTCCATTTAACCTGCTTTCTAATGAGTTTATAAGACCCCATCCATTACCACTATAGGAATTACTATTATAAGTATCAGAAGAACTACTACTTAAAGAAGAACTACTACTTAAAGAAGAGTTACTATTTGAAGAAGCAGCATTATTTCCTACCAAACTGTTAGCTTCAAAGACAACAGAATCTGGGAGAGTATTATTATTTTCAGACATATAGTTTACAATTCTTACAAAACCATCGACAGTAGTATCAAAAGATATATCACCTAACTTGTCACTTTTTAAGAAATTAGGTGCTTGTTTATTTGAGTCCATAAATGAAATTATGGCTTTTGAAGCATTAGTATAAGCTTTTCTGTCAAGTTCACCTTGGGTATTGTTTCCTTTAGAATAAGCAGATCCAACATCTTTTAGAACTTGAATAGATGAAGAGTTGTTAGAAGAGTTTGTATTAGCTACAACTTTACATAAATCATATAAAAATTGTTCCATGGTACAATTTTCACCTGCAATTTCAACATTATCTGGTAATTGTCCATTTTCCTTTTCATAGGATTTTACTTGCTTAGAAGCAGTGATTACATCAATCACATTTAATTCTGTAAGATTTTCACTATTTACATTTACACTTAAATTATCATTTTTAGCATTTTTACTTTCATCCATAAGATAACTTGCACTTATTAAAGATATTGAAAGCAAACAAACTATACCCAGAATTAAAGTATTTTTCATTTTCGAAATAATTTCACCTCATATATTTTATATTTAATCCAATTGAGTTAGTATAATATTAAATATTCTCAATTGAACCATTCCAACAAAACTGAACCAATATAAATACAGATCAATGATAAATCTATTAATAGTCAAAATCTATTAATTCAAAAGCATTATATTACTATAAAATTGTTATTATATCATTGATTGTATTAATATCCATGATAATATTATTGATTGAACATCATTGATAAAACATTATTGATTGAACTCAGATATATATCGATTTGTACAATAATTTACAAATTCAATGAAAATTAATAAATCAATTTACATGAATATATAATCAATGTACAATAATACAATTGACATTTATTTTAATAAATTAACTTATAGACATATACAATCACAATATAAACAATGAATTCAAAAATTCAGTTTTGCTTTCACTTTCTATATTAAGCAATTAATCTTATATAAAGGTTTCTAATAACTAATTAAAATTAATTAATTTTTTTCGTTTAAAATGAACATAAATATCAAATAAGTGCTTAAAAGAATTAAAATATATTAAAATAAGTTTAAAAATTAATCAAAAGATTTAAACACTCTTTAATGAACTTTAAAAAAATTTATATAGGTTATTTAGAATCGAATAGATATTGAGTTTAATAGTTTAAATAAAATAGAATTAAAGCCTGAATAAAAAAAATTTGATAAATATACTCTTATTATAAATAAAATAAGCTGTTTTAATACTCATTTAAAGAAAAATAAAGATATTGGAAGAAAAAATAATCTGAATTTAAAATTGAATTTTTAATACAAAAATCCAATTAGAATTAATCAAAATACTTGACTACATCAATTACCATAATACATAAAGTAATAATATGTATTTTTTCATTTTAAATCTTCATTTAAAAGTCTTTTAATTGATATAACGAGATTTAAAATTTATTTTAGATTTAAAATTAGATTAAAAAATATATTTGAGACCTTAAAGATGGTTTTTCATTTAAATTTAATTTTAGACAACGAATTATAATTATTTTTGTATAAATAAAATAATAAAGAAGAATTATTAATTTTAAAATAAAATTGTAAGATTATATAATTAATAAAGATATTTACATCAATTTTATAAATGCTCCTTCTGTATGTCTCTTATGAAAAAATAGCTTATCAAAATAATGTAATATTTTTGAGGGTTTCTATTAACCTCAGTTTATTAATATCGATGATATTAATATTTGATAAAAATTCTTTAATTTGAATTAGCATATTTTGATAAAAATATTTATAAAGTCTACATAAAAAATTTAGACCCATTTAAAGATAACTTAATATCTGAAAAGGGAGAAAGTTTAAATTTTGATGTTATTAAAAGTAAAGAAAAACAAGATAATTATAAATTAACTTTTTCTGATAACACTGAAATTATTTGCAGTGGGAATCATAAGTGATGGATTTATACCAAAGGGGGATAGACATACTTTGAACGGTAGGGTTAGAAAAGAAAGATCAAAGAATGGAGAGATATATAATTATAAAATAGGAAGAGAAGAAGGAAGAACGATAACATCAGAAGAGATTTATAAGAGATATTCTAATTGCACTCCTAAAACTTTACAATCAACTTTATATTCTGTGAAATATGATCAAATTGTTAATTATGATTCAAAAACCCATTCAATCGATCCATATATTAGGTATTTGGTTGGCTGATGGATATAAAGATAGAGGTAGAATTAATACAAATAACGACGATTTTGATGAATTAGTTTCTTGTATTCCTTACAAAATACAGACTGTAAAGCAAGAATCACAAAATGGAATAGGTTTTACAATTAAAGGGTTTGAGACTTTATTAAAGTCTGAGAATTTATTAATTAATAAACATATACCACACCAATATTTGTATGGAGATTATGGTACAAGATTGAATTTATTGAAAGGATTCATGGATGGAAACGGGGGGATTAAAGGAAAAAGAGATAAAGAAAAAATTACAGTTAGTTATAATTTCACACAAAAAAATAGCCAATTATTAAAAGATTTATTAATTTTAATAAGAAGTTTGGGTTGTAAATAAACAGTCGGGTATAGAAAAGATGATTTAAGTAGAATAAATGAAAAATAAATTCAGTAAATATTATTATATCAGTTTCACAACTGATATAATTTACTCCATTTAATTTAAAACTATACCATGTACAAAGAGAGATTTTTAGTTCAGGTAATTATCATAATAATATAACTAAAATAGAAAAGATAAAAACTTCTGATGATTTTTATGATATTTCAGTGAATTCTGAAACAGAACTTTTCTTAATAACTAAAAGTTTTATTCCAACCCATAATAGCTCAAAATCTGTGAACAGTGTATTTAAGTTCATTACCACCTTAATAACAGTAAAAACAGATCCAAAACAAATATATAATTGTCTACTTGTAGGAGCAAGTATAGGAACACTACAAAGAAGTGTCTTAAATATTATGACTGGAATCCTTAACCATTATTTCCCACAAATCAAATACTCCTACAATCGTCAATTCAACTACATTACAATACTTAATTATAAAATCTATTTAATAGGTTTCAGTAACATAACAACCTCTAAAATCATTCTTGGGCCTATATTATTGTTTGTTTACATTGATAAAGTTAATTTAGCTGTTAAAGAGGGCTTCGAGGTTATCCTCGACAGAATGAGCCTTAAGGAATCTAAATTAATAGCTTCAATGAATCCAACAAACCCGAGCCATTGGATCTACGAAGAATTCATCGACAGAGAAGAATTAAAAGACATATTAACTCAATTGGCATTTCTTATTAACTGATAATTTAACTCTTGAAGCTGATTACATTGAATCATTAAAAAAAAAGATGCCCTGAAGGCTCAGCTAACTACAAGATTAAAATATTAGGAGAAAGCGCGTCAGAGGAAAACAATATTTATAGAGAATATATTAATGATGAAACATTTGATGACTATGATGAAAACACAATCCCAGGTGTTTATTGTATTGGTTTAGATATAGGTTTCCAATCTAAAACAGTAATAAGCATTCAGAAAATATTTACACAAGGTAGAGATATTCATAAAGCAGTAGTGTTTGATGAAGTTGTATTAGATGGAAGTAAAACAGCTATAACTTATCCAATGATTACAGAAGCAATTGTTAAAGTTGTTAGTAATATCAATAATCGTTTTGATGCTCCTGTAGGTGTTGTTCTACCACAATGATGGATTACCATTATATAATGATTTAAGGAGTTATGATAATTTGAATATGTTGTTGGAGTTGCATAAACCAATTAGTTTAGATGCAATAGAAAATAGTAAGAGAACTCTTTTGGAATAAAAAATTATTAATTAACAATGACTGCAAAGACCATCATGACTCAATATACAGTTATTCATGGAAATTAAACAGTAATGGAGAAGCAATAATCAATAAAGAATCAGATGATCATAGTTTCGATGCTATGAGAATGCCATTAATTAGTAAAATGCCATTTAGGTTATCTAATAAGGATGATATGGTTAATTGGGACAAGTACAAGGGCTATGAGGAACAGAAATTTTAGAAAAAGAAAAAAAATTAATTAATTAAATAATATGTGCAGGAGGCAAGGTTGGAATTTTTGGAATTGATTCCCAAGGTTCCATCCCTGGAATTTCGGGTTTATCGAACATTATTATCACCAAAAAAAAAGAAAAAAAGAAAAAATTTAATTATTTTCTACCAACAGTCCAATCTTGACCATGAGGATAGCCAACTTCCCAAGTTTCAGGTTTATGATATTGACCACCAGGCATAAAGAAAACCTCTTTATCATCATCATAACATCTTATCCAGTCCATCCTATCACTACCAGTATAGGTTTTGGCATTTCTGAAATACATACCAGTACCACCTTGTGTCTTACTAACACCATTAATCCAATGATTAGTACCAACAGGCATAGTTATTTCAGCTGTTAATTCTCTATGGTATTTACACCAACCATCATTTAATTTGTCTGTTTGTCTAAGAACTCTAATAAACAAAGTAGCTTTAACAGGTTGAGGAGTTTTAATCAATTTAGATTCATTAGTAGGATCTTGTCTAAGATCAGGGTATCTAAAATAAATACCTTCATTATCCTTAAAAGTCAACTCATAATCTGTCTCCTCGATACAGTAAGGACTATTACCCACATGATCCCAAGTATCAGGATAAACAACATCATATTTCCAACCATCAGCAAATTCTAATGTGGTTTTCCAAATTCTCATGTAATTATAAGAATTCCCACAATAATCAAAGTCATCATTATATTCACTAATCCACAAACCAACTTCACCTGCATTAACAGCAGGGACACAACTAATAGCTAACAAAGCTATTATCATTAAACTAAAACATTTTTTAAACATTTTAATCACTTACAATTATTTATTTAATATTTAATTAATATAGAGAATTTCTATTAACCTATCAAAAACAAAGACTTTGTCTTCTAATTTTCTTTCAGAAAAAATAGCATATTTTGATAAATGATTTATAAATTATGAAACTCCCATATTAACCTAATGTTGTGGTAATATATAAATGTGTCGATTATTCACACCCTCCCTTCTGGTTTTAATTAAAATATTAAAGGATTTTTACAGGTTTATATGTATAAGTGATAATTACGAACAATGCAATTAATATTTCAGCGGCAAATGTAGGCGATGTTAAAAAACATGGTGTTAAAAGAAAATTTACAATTAAAGTTGAAATTTTACTTAATTATTGAATTAAAAAAATCCTTAGTGAATTTAGGTAAGTTCTCATCTACAGAAACATGTTTATTTTGCCTTGAAGTATTATTAGCTTGAGATGAATTTATTTTACAAGCCCTATAAATACCAATACCTCTTCTTTGCCAAGTAGGTAACTTCCCCAAATTGATCCCTTTTTTTCTAAATAAGTACTCATGAATCTGTTGTGATTTGAACCCATTAAGCTTTTTTTTAAGTTCATCGCCTTCATACTCCTCTTTTAAAGCATAGTAACCATAAATATTTATGCAGTTTTTATAAGCCTCATCTTGCCTCCATTTAAAATAACTAAAAATTTCACCATCAGAGACTGGAATAATTCGTGAATCAAAAGCTATGGGAAATAAATCATTATATCTATCTGAGTTTTTTATACTTAGAGTCAAAGAACTTGAAACTAAGCTTGAAAAAATAGAATTTAATTTCTCTATTCTTCCAGAAAATGGAATATAGTTAAAAAGAATACTAATTTCATCTGAAAATGTGTACATGAATAATGGTGAAAACTCTTTAAAAATATCTAAACCTGCTTTAGCCATTAAACTTGTAAATTCATAATCAAATGGCATTTTAAGACTTAATTTTTTACTTAAACTATGGAAGTTTCTACCATCTAATCTTAGAATTAAGTTTGAACTTAATGGAACTTTAATTTCAGAATAAATTTCGTGTCCTTTCATGAAAATCTTCCAGGATCTTTAAATAAAAATTATGCTCCTAAGTTAAATGGTTCAATTAATCCGTTTAATAGCTGAATTGCAGAGTAAGCAGCAAGGATACTTGTTTTAGGATTGGATTCACAAGGTAAATTTTCAGTTTCAGTTATAACTCTTCCAAAATCACCTTCAACAAGTATTTGATGAATATTTCTATCAACCTTAGGATCAACGAGGATTTTAACATCAATATCTAAATTAGAAGCAATGCTTAATGTAGCTGCAACATTGATATTCAATGGAAACCTTTTAACAGCTTCACTCGCTTTACCAACGAATAAAATTTCCTCTTTAGTTATATTCATACCTAATGAACTTGGTGACTTTCTTGTAGTTAATAAAACCTTTTTTATTTCTCCTACAGAACCAGCTTTTATTGCATCCAAACCAGCTATTGCACCACTTGGAATATGAATTTTCGCACCTGTTTTTTTTGAAATAGTTTTGATTTCATTCCAAAAACCATTGTCCAACAATGCTCCAACACTCATTATAATAACATCTTTGCCCTTTTTAAGAGCCTGGGGAACAAACTCCTTAACAGATGACTGAGATGCTGATTCTAAAACCAAGTCCACATTATTAATCATATCTTGAAAATTTAAAACAACAGTTCCATTAGATATTTGTGCTAAGTTTTCAGCTTTCTCAATATCTCTATCATAAAAATATTTAATCAATATTTCTTCTTTATTCTCAATTTTAGGAATAAGAACATTAGCTATTGCTCCACATCCAAGTATGCCCACTATCATTATAATCACTAAATTGAAGAGAAGTTTACAAATTAAAAAAAAAAGATGTTTATAAAAAAACTATAGTTTATTATAATTTATTTTATGTTAAACAATCTAAAATATATGAAATAAAAATAATAATAAATAGTTAATCTTAAAAATTAATAGCTACCAATTAAATAGTAAATTAATTAAGTTTTGTTACTACAACTCAGAATTCAATGTTTTATTAATTTGAGGATTAGGTTCTGGAGATGCAGATGTTAAATTTCTTGGATCTATTAACATTATATCTCCAATAGCTTTAACTTTATCATAGTCTATGTCAAATAGCTTATCACTATATGATTTAATGTGATTTTCATCAGGAACAATCTGAAGATTGTTTCTTAACATATCCATTATACCTACATCTTTTTTTTCCCCAATATCAAAAGTTTTTACTTTAAGTTTTGAAATTATTCCAAGTTTTATATTAAGAACAACATCCACAACTTTTCCTATGTACAGTCCTTCAATTGTGTATATATCTAAGTTGTAAAGATTTGAAACTTCCACCATATTCTCACCAATTCCAATGAATTATCTAATAATAACTATATGTATTAAATTTATTAATATAAATACTTTTCTACCATTGTACTCTGTAACTGAAAAAAGATTTTTTAAAATTTATACCTTCCTAAAAGAATGTCCTCTTTTCTATATGGTTTTAAAGTAGCTTCAACATAATTCTCTTTTATTTCATAAGTGTTAAATGAATTAGGGCAAGAGCCTCTTAATTTAAAAGAAGAGAAAGAGCCAGCAGTGGCAAAAAGAGTATTTTCAACTTTCCATAAATAAGGAACATGTTTATGACCTGAAAGAACCATATTAACATCTAAATCTGTTAATGATTTTAAAATATCTCCAGCATCAAATAATATATTACGTTCTCTTCCTGTTTTAGGAATAGGTAAAACATGATGATGAATAGCTACAATAGAAAAAGTAGAGTTTATATAAGAATCTGTTAAAATCTCTTCCATCCATAATTGTTGAGGACGACCAACACTTCCATCACTGATATCTGGTTCTGAACTATCTAAACCAATTAAAGTAATATTACTAACATCAACCAAACATTTGGAGATACGATCATTTTTAGACCATTTCTTTTTACCATTGTCTTTTAACATGCATTTTTCTTTTAAAGAATCATCATACTGTAATTTAATATTATCTTTATCATTAGAATTTAAAGTTTGAGCCCAACTACGTTCACCAATAAGTTTTTGAAAAGTTTCATAACCTAAATTACGAGCGTCATGGTTTCCAGGAATAGAAAAAAACATTGATTTAAAAAATTTTACATACTCAATAGCTTTCACATACTCAGCATGATATCCACGATTTGTTAAATCGCCAGTGAAAATTATAAAATCAGGATCTAAATCATTGACTGTGTCAACACTATTAAAAAAGACATCTTCATTGAAATCACCTTCTCCAATGTGGAAATCAGAAATATGTACTATAAATGTCATTTTAATCGTGGATTTTACTGATTTAACTTTAGAATAGCTTCTGCTAAATCGCCTTTAGTAGCTATTAAAGCTTTTTCAGCTTCTTCTTTAGAAACTTGACCTTGACTTGCCACCATTTCTATATCTTCATCAGGAAGTATTAATTCTTCTTCAAGTTGAATTTCAATAGGTGTACCAGTGATTTGATATGTTTCTTGACCCATTACTTTCATTAAACTAACTTCTGCATTGGGAATGATTAATTCTTTATCTTCAAGTTTGATTATGACTTCTTTAACTCCAGGAATGTTTTCCATTCCCATTCCCATCTTTTTCATTTGTCTTTCCATTTGCTTCCTTTGTTTTGGATTCATACCAGGTATCATACAATCACTACTTATTCATTGATATTAAATATAAATTGTTTATAAATGATATCTATCTATTAAACACATTCATATGATTAATTAAATTTTTATATAATTTTAATAGAATATTTTTTAATGGATATTTAATAAATTAATATTTAAAATATTTAACTAAAATTGATATTTAATAAATAACAACAAGTTGTTTATATTATTTAATATAATTATATAATATTTATTAAATTTATCTATAAGTTTATTATATAATTAAAGTTTAAAATTTATTATTATTACAATTTTATTTTAAAAATATTGAATATTTTTATTTTAAATAGTTAATTTAAATATTTTTTAAATAACTATTTGAAAATTTTAGAAACTGGAATTTCATCCCCTAAGTTCCTCATGCCTTCGGAACAATGGGAATTTCATCCCCTAAATTTCTCACTTTGTTCGAAACAACGAGAATTTCATTCCCTAAGTTCCTCATGTCTTCGGAACCAAAGATTTTATAACTTAAAAATTAAAATTTTTAAGAAAAAGTTATTAAAATACAAAAAATCTTGTCTTACACTATAATATTTTATTTATAATATTTATTATGGATGAAGACCAAAATTGTTTATAGATTCTGTTTCTTTAAATCCGCACATTAAATTCATATTATGGATAGCTTGACCTGATGCTCCTTTAACAAGATTGTCAATAGCTGAAATAATAACTATTCTCCCAGTTTCATCAATTTCAAACCCTCCAATGTGAGCATAGTTAGACCCTCTAACTGAGCTTAAACGAGGAATTTCCCCTACTTCAAGAACTTTTACAAATGGCTCATTTGAATATTCATTTTCATATAATTGATGAAGTTCTTCACAACTTAAATTTAAATCATCATTTATTTTAAAACTATGACTTGTAGTTAAAATTCCTCTAATAACAGGTACAAGATGTGGGGTAAATGACACTTTTATATCATGAAATTCTGTTAATTCTTGCTGGATTTCTGCCATATGTCTATGGGTTGTTATTTTGTATGGATTAACATTATCACTTATATTTGGAAAATGGAAGGATTCTGACGGTTTAATTCCTCCTCCACTAACACCAGTTTTTGAGTCAAATATAATACGATCAACAATCTTCTCTTTTGATAAGGGTAATGTTGCCAATATTCCACCAGTTGGAAAACATCCTGGATTAGCTATCAAATTAGATTTCTTTATTTCTTCTCTATATATTTCTGGAAGTCCATAGACTGCATTCCGTGGTGCCTCATGATTTAGTCCATACCATTTTTCGTAGATTGAATAATCTCTAAATCTATAATCTCCACTTAAATCAATGACTTTATGACCAGTTTCAATAAGTTCTGGAACGATTTTCATTGATGCTCCATGAGGAGTTGCTGTAAAGATAATATCTGCATCTATGGATTCAGGTTTTAGATTTGTGAATTTAAGTTCCAGTCCTCTTAGGTGTGGATGAATTTTATGGATTGGAGTGTTTTGATTTTTTCTTGAAGTTATGGCTGTTATTTCAACTTTTGGATGATTTGTTAAAATACGAATCAGTTCTCCACCTGTATATCCACTTCCACCAACAATCGCTACTTTAATCATATTCAATACCTTTGTTAACACATTATGTTTGTTAATATATTATTTTTGTTTATGTATCTTCGTTTATTATTATAAATTTTTTTATTTTTATTTGATTATTTAAAATTTTTTATTTTTATATAATAAAAAATAGATATTATATTTAAATTTAATCATAAGTTATAATTTAATCATAAGTTAGGTTTATTTTCATTGAATTATTAAGAATTAATATAGTATTAATTTCTATTTTTAAAGTGTTCTTAACAAATATCAAATTGAGATTTTTCAAATTCAATATTTTTTATTTTTTTAATAATCTTACAGGTACTATCTAATTCAGCTATTCTATAATCTTCAACTCTTTTAACATCAGAATTTATATTCCTAACCTTAAGACTTTTTTTTAGTTCTTCAATGTCATAATCTTGATCCTGTCCAATAGCTATTATATCAGGTTTTATTTCTTCAACTATTCTAAACATATCTCCCTCATAACCTAAATAGGCTTTATCAACAGGTTTTAAACACTTTATCATTTCTAATCTTTGATTTTCATCTACAATTGGAATTCTTTTTTTTTTGCGAACTGTTGAATCACGGGCAACTACAACCACTAACTTAGAGTTATTCCCTCCTAATTCTTTGGCTTTTTGTAAATATAATCCGTGTCCAGGGTGTAGTAAATCAAATGTGCCTGTTGCCATCACTACAGTCATATTTTTCACCATTTAGTAATCTTGAGTTTTATTAGTAATTTTTTAACTCATTGGTATGATATTGGGTTTTATTTTTAGACTATGGATTTTATTAGCAATTTATTGAATTTTTAATGCTTCTTTAAAATCTATTTTATTTTTATATAATGCTGATCCAATAACCAAGCCTTCAACATTAATTTCTTTTAATTTTTTCAAATCATTTATGTTGGTTACTCCTCCAGAATAAACAATTGGAATATTTACAGCTTTTTTAAGTTTTATCAATGGTTCAAGAGATACACCACTTAGTAATCCTTCAACATCAACATTAGTAAAGAGTATGGATCCAGAACCTAAATCTTCAAATTCTTTAGCTATTTCATAAGGTGTTTTATTAATATTTTCACTCCAACCTTTTATAAGAACCTTATCATCTTTACTATCTAATGAAATCATTATTCTTTCGTTCCCATATTCTTTTGATAATATTTCAATTGTTTCTGGATGTTTAATACCCATTGTTCCGAGAATTATCCTCTCCACCCCTAAATTTAAGAGATTTTTAGCATAATCAATATTTCGTATTCCACCGCCTAATTGGATAGGAATGGAAACTTCATCTAATACTTTTCTAATAGCTACTAAGTTAGGTTTATTATTAATGGCTCCATCCAAATCAATTAAATGTAAGGTTTTTGCTCCATATTCTTCCCAGTTCTTAGCTATTTTTTCAGGGTTAGCTATTTTAACCATTTCTGTTCCAGGTTTGCCTTGAACTAATTGGACACATTTTCCATCTTTAATATCTACTGCTGGAATTATAAACATTTTATTTTTCTGAAAAAACATTATTCACCAAAAGATATTATTCTCCAAAAACATATAATAAAAAATCATTATATACTTAACATATAATAATAATCTATTTTATAATATAAAGTATATTATTAATTATAAACTATAAATTAATATGATAAGTAATTAGAATATATTTATTAATTATTTTTTGATACATTCTAATTAATTAAATGAAGTTTTTATTTAAGAATTTTTAGCTTATTTATTGAATTTTATTATTGATATATATTAAAATATGAATATATAATTAATAATAATAATATTATATTATTTAAGTTAATATTAATTATATTAAGTTATATAATTTTAAATTTATTATAACTAAAATTAATATTAAATTTATTTAATTAGAATTGGTATTATTCTTATACATTAGAAGAAACTTTTAAAACAGAAACTTCGGTTCCTAAATTTCTCACTATGTTCGAAATAAACTGAAAATATCGAAAACTTTGTTTCCTAAGTTTCTCGCTCTGTTCGAAACAAAAGTTTCATCAAAAATTTTATAAGTTAAAAAAAAATCAATTTTTTACATTTATAAAAAAATTAGATATTATAAATTAAAATTATAGAAAAAAATGTTGAATAAAGGTTTAGGTTAAAATGAATGGAATTTGGTATTATATTATTGCTTTTATAGTTATTTGGATTGTAGCACTTGTATTTAAGAAGCCCCTTACTAAAGTTGGAGTGGAAATAGAACCTCCAATGTTAATGTGGAAAACCACACGACTTAGAACAACCATAGAGAAAATAGCTAATAAATCACCGAAATTTTGGAAACTATATATGAATGCTGGAATTGTTGCATCATTTATAGCAATGACATTAATGAGTTATCTTCTCATTAGTTCATTATTAACTATAAAAACAGCACCATCTGTTTCTTTAGTGATTCCTGGAGTTGAAATTCCTGGTTCACCTATAACCGTTCCATTAGGTTATGGATTAATTGCTTTAGCAACAGTTTTAATTGTCCACGAATTTTCTCATGGAATATTAGCAAGAGTAGAAAAAATTTCAATTAAATCCATAGGATTGATGCTTCTTACAATATTACCTGGAGCATTCGTAGAACCTGATGAAGAAGAACTTAAAAAAACATCTAAATTAGGTCGTATGAGAGTGTATGCTGCAGGTTCGGTTGCTAATATGAGTTTAGCTCTTGTTGCGATTTTGACAACGCTATTAATAAGTAATTTAATTTTTCCCGCTGTTTTCTATGGAAACGGGATGGAAATTCAAACTATAATCCCCAACACACCAGCTGATCATATTTTAGAAAAAGGAATGATCATTACTTCTGTTAATGGAGAGGATGTTAAAGATGTTAAAAGATATAATGCTGTTTTTTCAACTTTAAAGCCTGGAGAAAATATATCGATTATCACTAACAAGGGAGAATACAATATATTAACCTCACAAAATCCACAGAATAATTCAAGAGGATATGTTGGAGTATCTGCATCAAATCATTATGAAGTTAAAAAAGAAGTTTCAAATATCTTAGGTAACAATGTACCCTTGGTATTATTTAATTTTTATGATCTTTTCTCTTGGATATTCACACTCAACCTTGGAATAGGCTTATTTAACTTACTTCCAATAAGAATGTTAGATGGTGGAGCATTATTCAAAGATCTTTTAACTTTTAAATTATCAGAAAAAATAGTTGATACTCTTTTAAATGCTACAACGATCTTTTTTGTTGTTGTTATAGTTTTTAGTTTGGTTTATGGATTATTCAAAGGGGTTATTGGTTAATCCCTGTTTAATTGTTGTTAGGTAGCTATTGATTAAAAAAAGTGAATAATAGAAAATTCTTTGAAAGAGATTGTTAAATGTTAATTTCTGAATTCAGTTGTAAGCATATTGGAGATATGCAGTTGTTTGAGGAATTGCACATAGTTTATGATGAATTAGTGTCAACTGATAACCTGATTTTCTTACATTACCATAAAAAATGCGATGAAGAAATCCATTTTATCATTAATTCCATTCCGAAGGAGAGATGGCATGACACAATCAAATTAAATCAGGTTTTCTCTGAAGCAACGAGAATAGCCTTAGAGTGGGAAATTCCTGATGTTTGTCATGAGTTCATACAAGAAGTCTTAGATATGATCAATGAAAGTTTAGAGGATGAGGAATAGTGGAGCAATATTGTAAATATTTGAATTATGAATAATCTATTTTTGGTGGAGTTGAATATCTTATATAGTTGAATATCTTATATATAGTTTAAAACGAAAAGTATAAAAGTGAGAATATTAAATTAATATTATGTCAAATAAAATCCAAAAAAAAGTTAACAGGCATGTTAAAAAAAGCAAATTGACTAAGTTAATTAATAA
>JAISTD010000001.1 GCA_031272765.1 Candidatus Methanovirga australis
TAAGTATATATTAAAAAATATTATTAAAAGTATATTAATTAAAAATTAAATTTATATACATGTTCATTCTATATTATGAAATAATAAATTAAAATTAGAAATCAATAATGATAGTGAGATAAGTCATTCTCCAAATTATTATTTAATAAGTAAATACTTATTTTATTCTTCTGAATATATAATGTTAATTATTGATTTAATTATTTTTATAATAATATTCTTCTAATTTTTATATACAAACATTAGTTATATTTTTATATTTTTAAATTGAATTATTATTAATAAAAATATGTAAGATAATATTGAACTATATTAAGGTGTTTTTATGGATGCTCTTGTTGTTGACCTAACACATGGAGGAGTTACAATAGCTATTAAATTAGCAAAGTTGGATTATTTTAATAACATATATGTATTTGACTTATATAAAACCCTTAAAAATCATGATAAGAAAAGATTATTAAATTATGATATGATAATTATAGAAGATATAGATGAATTAAATGGAAATAATCAAAGTGAATTGTTAATAAGCTATCCAATTCACAGTCCAATAAAACCAGATGAAATTAGAAAAAAAACAAAACACCCAAAAGGTCTAAATTTAACCCATCACAAAACCGTGGAATTCATACTTAAGCAATGGAAAAAAAGAATGATGGAAGAAAAAAAGCCTATCATTGAAGTTACAGGAGTAAAAGGCAAGACAACGACGGTCTCATTATTAGAATCTATTTTAAAAGATTATAATCCTTTAACTTTAACAAGTTTAGGAGCAACTTTGGATTTAGATAATAAAAATATCTTATTAAAGAAAAATATTAGTATAACACCAGCAAGTATTTTAGAGACAATAGACTTAGTAGAAAAGAGAAACAACTGTGAATATTCCGTAAATTCATTAACTACAAAAGATAAGAAACTAAATTCTAAACTAACTTCTAAAAATCCTGATTATAGCATGGCTATTTTTGAAAGTTCGTTAGGAACAAGTGGAATAGGTGATATAGGTATTCTCACGAACATAATTGAAAACTATAAAATAGCTAAAAACACATTAAATGCTAAAATTGCCAAAGAACAAGTTTTTGACAATGAATATGTTGTAATAGACTATGACACTCTAATAAAATTCTATCCAGAAAAGGTAAGAGATAAAATAAATAGTTTTAAACTAAAAAATTATAATATGTATGATGAAAATGAAATAAATCCAAACACAGATATTCAACCTAACTTAATAGCTAACAAAGTTAAATATGATTTAGAAAATTCAGAAATTGAAATCAAATATGAAAATATAAAAACAATTAATGGAAATGAACTTAATGGAGAATTAAATGTAAAAACTTGTCTTCTTGGAGAATACAATATTTTAAATGTTTTAGGGGCTGTTACAGTTGCTTTAACCTTGGGAATTGATGAGGAAAAAATTAAAGGTTTGAAAAATTTTAATCCTGTGGAAGGTAGAGGTTCAATTCGATTAAAAGATAATATCAAAATAATTGAAGAAATAAACCCAGGACTGAATGTAAAAGCTATTGAAAAAGTATTTGGTTCAATTAAAGATTTAAAAAAATATTCGATTATCTTAGGTGGAAAATATGGTGTAACTTGTGAAGAAATCAATGAAACTGACCTTTCAAAATTATTGGATAAGATTATAGGAGAATATAATTGTGATTTAACCTTAGTTGATGACCTTGGAAAAAGTTTAAAAAATAAAATAAAGAATAAAGTCAAATTTTTTGAGGATCATATTGAAGCCCAGGAAATAGCTATTGAAAAAGGAAAAGATATTCTTTTAATATATCGCTCTAACTACTCTCAAATATACAAAAGATAATTTATGATTATTTAAATTTAATTTAAAGGTATTTTATAAGATATAATTAAATTTAATAATTGATAAACATTAACATAATGACTATAAATTAGTAAAGTTTATTAATAACAATACCAAATAAATAATATAAAAGTTGTTTTATTATATGCTAACATTTTAATATATACGAACAATACAACTTAAGTTATGTTATTAAAAAAAAATATGAAGGAGAGATAATTATGGTAAAAACTATAAATGAACTCATTAATGATTTAGCTAATCCTGATGAATTTGTTCAGGAAGAAACAAAAATATTAATAGAAGAAAGAGGAACCAAAGCTGTAGACCCACTTATAGATGCCTTATTGAATAATAGAAATAAGGACATTAAAATATCATCAGCAAAGTTATTAGGAATTATTGGTGATAATAAAGCTATTGATCCATTAATAAAGACATTGAAAAATCCTAACAAATTAGTAAGAAGAGAAGCGTCAACATCATTGATTAAAATGGGAAATAATGCAGTAGAACCTTTAATAAAACTTTTAGAAAATGAAGACTGGAAAATTAGAGGTGCGGCTTCTTGGGCTTTAGGGAGTATTGGTGATAAAAGAGCCATAGAACCACTGAAAAACTTACTTAATGATGAAAGTGGATATGTTAAGTCAGGAGCCCAAAAATCATTGAATACTCTTGAAAACCGTTAGTATAGCTATTCAATGCTCAAAAATTTTTCAAATTTAAACATTTTTCTAATTTTATGAGAAATATAAGCATTGTAAAAAACAAAAATTGAGTTTAATTATAATAATTATAAAACAATTAGAGATGAGATATGCACCCAAGACCAAGCCCTATCGCTGCTTCACTTTACACTTTAAGAGATCTTAATGCTGATGTTATAATTCTTCACGGTCCGCATGGTTGCTGTTTTCGTACAGGGCGTCTATTGGAAGAAGATGGTGTTAGGGTTTTAACAAGCTCCATGGCTGAAAATGATTTTGTTTTCGGAGCCAGTGAAAAACTTAAAGAAGTTCTTAAAAAAGCAGATGAGATGTTTAATCCAAAATTAATCGGAGTTGTTGGAACCTGTGCCAGTATGATTATAGGAGAAAACTTAAAAGATGTTATAGAAGAAGCAAATATTAATACTGCTGTTTTGCCTGTTGAATCTCATGGTGGTTTTGGAGAAGGAGATAATACTGAAGGAGCAATAGCTGTTTTAGAATCAGCGACTAAATATGATATTATTGATGATGAAGAATCCAACCGTCAAATTAAAATGCTAAAATTAGCTACACAAATTGAAAAAACTCGAGGTATGGCTCAAGGAAAATATATTAAACCCTCTTATGGAGATAATAAGGAAAAAATAGCTAAAATAATTGTTGAAGCTATTAAAAATAATAAGAATGTTGGTTTCCTCTTAAACTCTAAAAAAGAAACATCATATCTATTTTCAGATATATTAAATTTTGATTATAAAATGATAAATCCTAAAAATAAACCTTTGATTGTTGCTAACTTAGATGAAAATATTGGTCTTCCAAGAATAAGGAGTCATGCCAAAAATATTGTTAATCAATTAAAGAGTGATGGAATAGAAATAGATTATATTACTGGTGGATTGGATGAATATCCTGTAACAGCAGATATTTCAGAAGGATATTTGAAAAATAAAAACCTTGATCTTCTTGTGGTTGCTGGTGTTCCTCATGCTCTCAAAATTGAAAATTTAGATTTAGAGTCAATAGCTGTTACTGATGGACCAAGACTTGTAGAACCACTTAGAAATTTAGGCTATGATCATGTTGTTGCTGAGTTGGATGCTCATTCTAAAACCTTAGGAGTTGATGAAATAGTTGGCTCTGATTTTGGAACAATGATTAGAACAGCTATTGATTGGGTAAATGATGATGGTTAATAATGATTGATTAATGTAACCATAAGTAGATATTCCAAGATAAGGAGAAACCTTTGGTTTTATTAGATAAAGCTTTGGCTAATTTGCTTATTAAAATTTTGTCAGGATATTTCGAATTTAGTTTAATTTTTAGTTTGTTGTCTTCATAAATAAATGATTTAACTTCAAGACCATCTAAATTAGAGCTTAAATTACTTAGATTCAATGAGTTAAGATTAGGCTCTATTAAATCAACTTCATAGTCTGCCCCATAGTTTTGATTTGAACCTACAAAAGCTAAGCCCACTTCAGATGTTACTATTAAAATTAAAACTATATGAGGAATAGTTCTCTTAAAAATATTTTTAAATTTAGACTTTTTTTTCTTTAATCTATACTTTTCCCTTCGTTTAATAAAACAATTCAACATTTTCTTGTTTTTAAATAATGCTGAGAAAATATAATCAAAATACATTTCATCAAAGATAACCAACAAAGCAGAGTAAATTCCAATAATTGTTGGTGTTGCAAATAAGTTTCCATCAACAATGCCAATTAAAGCACAGGTTAATGAAAATATTAATAAAATTTTTGATGGAATTAATCTATCTTTTAAAGATAGAAAAGATGTTAAAAATAAAACTGGTAAAATAATTACAATTACATCAGCCATCCAGGGAACAAAATGTGTAAGTGAACTTGCAGTATGGATTCCAGAAGGAATGTTTGTTATTAATGAATTTATAATATTTCCAATAACAGATTTAAAAATATGGCTATGTAGTAAGCTTGTTGTTGTAAAATTTGGATCAGGTGTGATAAATGTTGTAAATACATTTAGTCCTAAGTTTAATCTCATAATTACTTCAAGTGATAATGGTATGACTATAGATATTATCATTATAAAAATAGTTATTTTAAGATAATAATTTCCAGGCTTAGAAAGATTATCTACTCTCTCTGAGAAAAGACTTTGTAAGATAAGGATTAAGGCAATTATCCCAAAAAATATAATGTCTTTACCTTTTGAAGAACCCATTAGTATAGGTTCTATATAAGGTCGAAGATATTGATCTAATGTGTTACTAAAAAACAAACAAATTGCAGTGGTAATGAATATTAATCCTAATAATAATAAATATTTGTTTGTTTTCATTTTAATCCTCTAAAAATCAATAGCATATTTTTTATTAATATTTGTATAAAAATAACTACTACTCTGTATTAATCTATAATTTGCTGATTAATCCTATTCATTAAGTTCTGTTAATTCATTAATGTATTGTTAAAATTATTATTAATTTATTAAATTGTGTTTATTAAATAAGCTTTATAATCTTTTATTATAGTTTAAATATCTTGTTAATAGTTTAAATAACTTTTTGTTAATAACTTTTAATATTATATGGTATTGATATATAATATATAAACTAAAGTTTTATGATATTAATTTTAATTAAAATAATAATCAATTTAACAAACTATTATAAAAAAATTATTTAAATTAAAAAAAATTATTTATATATTAATTACTTTGTATAATAATTTAATATAAAAAGATAGTAATTAAATGAAAGATAGTAATTAAATGAATAATTATCTGAATAAAACTCTAATACTTAAATTTAATCTTTTATTTTTTCTAATTTATAGTAGTGGTGAATTAGATGACGATTTTATCATATATTGAAGATATTAAAAAGGATGAATCTATAAAACTCAATCAAGAAGAGATTATAGAACTTCTAAACACTGAAAAACAGGATGTTCTTAGGTTAATGAAGTTGGCATCTGATAGACGGAATAATGATCATATAACTTATTCTAAAAATGTCTTTATTCCTCTGACAGAGGTTTGTAGAAATTCTTGTGGATATTGTACTTTCAAAAAAGAATCTGATGATCCAAACACGATTTTATTAAAGGATAAAGAAGAAATAATCAAAGAACTCAAATTTTCTCAAGGATACGGGTGTAAAGAAGCTTTAATCACATTTGGTGAACAAGCTGATGACGATGAATTAGTTTTAAAAATTTTAAATGAAAAAGGGTTTGAAAATATAACAGATTATCTCTGTGATCTATGCGAAGATATTCTAAATAAGACGAATTTACTTCCACATAGCAATTGTGGTGTTCTCCCATATAAAAAATTAAAAAAACTTAAAGAAGTTAATGTGTCTATGGGAATGATGATTGAAAATTCATCACCACGATTAATGGAGACAATAGCTCATAAAAATAGCCCTGGAAAAAATCCTAAACTCAGACTTGAAACTGTAGCCAATGCTGGTAAATTGAATATTCCTTACACCACAGGCATACTCGTTGGAATTGGAGAAAACAAAAAAGAAATATCTAATTCTTTACTTGATATTAGACACTTACAAGATAAATATGGTCATATACAGGAAATTATTATTCAGAATTTTAAAACTAAGCCAGGAACTCCTATGGAATCATGTAATGAACCAACATTGTTAGATATGATTCAAACTGTTTCAGTTGCTAAATTGTTATTTGATGATGTTAGTATTCAAGTTCCTCCAAATTTAAATTATCATACTAATCAGATATTTCTACTTTGTGGTGCTGATGATTGGGGAGGAGTATCTCCACTAACTAAAGATTATGTTAATCCAGATGATAAATGGCCACAAATAAGTGAATTAAAAAAATTCAGTATGGAATCAGGTTTCAAATTAAAAGAACGTTTAGCTATTTATGATAAGTTCATTAATGAGGAATATCTAAATCAAAAACTTTTATCAAAAACAGAAACACTAAGAAAACAATTAGAATAATTTTTTATAGTTTGTGCGACTAAGTCCTATGATTTTTTTTTATTACAAAAGCTGGGTCACAATCCATATTTTTCAAATTTTACCTATTCCACATTTTCAACTAAAATTGTTTACAATACAATATACAACCCTCTTGGAAAACAAAAACTTCTTTTCCTAACTTACCTAAAAATAAAAAAAATGTTAAACAAAGCCAAGGTTTTTAATCCAGTTTTTTCAAAAGCCAGATATAAAATCTTGTATTTTAACTTTATTTAAGAAAAATAATGATTTATTGTATATTTCTTGATATTAATAATTTAATTAATGAATTTTTCTACTATAGTCCTTATGGTCCTGTTTATCAACTATTATAGTCATCATGGAAAAGTTTATAAATAAGTATTTATATAAATTATTGTATGATTCTAAAAGATTTAAAACCATGGCATGCACCAAATGTTATTAAAATACCGAATAGTCAGA
>JAISTD010000047.1 GCA_031272765.1 Candidatus Methanovirga australis
CTTCGCTTTTCTAAATTATAAAATCAGAGATTTTATAATTAAAGAAAATCAAAGATTATCTAAATTCAAAACGAAGAATTAATTCTTCTAAATTGAAAAATAAATTTTCAATAATAAAAGATTTTAAAAAGGAAAATAATAAAATTAAAAAAGTTCAAAGAAATAAAAAATTTTAAATATAAAAAAAAATATTTTAAAGAATAATGTTCTTATATTCTAAACTTCTTCTACATTGTCACTTTGACAAGATGGACAAATAATTTTTTTACCTAATCCTTTAAATTCATTACCACAATCTAAACATCGATATTTTTTGGTTTTGAGTTTCTTAATATCAACATCAGCTATTGGTCCTCCAACTGTACACATACAATCACCTTTTCAATTTCTTTAAACATTAATAAATATAATAAAGCACTATCTTAATATAAGATATGAATAAAGATTAATTAAATAGCTATAATTAATTTATATTAATATATAATTTAATTAGAGAAAAAATTAAAACTTTTCAAATTGCTAAATCTAAATTCTATTATATGCCTTAAATTTATATATTAATTATTTTTTATTTTTATAATAATTATAATTTTATATGCTCATTTAAAAAACAATTTTAAATATTTTTGTAAGTTGATTAAATAGAAGATTATATGAATTATTAAAGTTTAAAGAACTTTTAAAAAGTTGAAAATTAAGAGCTCAAATCAAGAACAATCCATTAAATGTTCATACATTAAAACAGCTGTTCCTATTGCTGGTGCCACAACAGATTCTTTTTTTGTGTAAAAATCATTCATAGAAATATGGTGGAGGTTTAAAAGTTTAACAGCTTCTTTACCTAATATTTCCCCACCTAAACCTATGGTAACAACCTTATCAAGATTTTCTCTCTTTGAAACTTTATTTAATCCTTCAGCAATTTGTTCAGTCTGTTTTTTATATGCGAATTTAGAAATAACTATTAGATCATCTTCAGATAACATATTCATATCAGCACATAAAACCCTTGAAATCCTTCTCATAGATTCTAATCTTGATTTTCCAGCACCATCTGATGTTGAACAAGTGTAATCACTTTTATCTATCTTATTCAACACATTATAAATATCTGCTGTCGTTGCAAAAAGTTCTGAAGCGACATTATACTCTTTATCATCTAATTCAACTTTTTTTAGAAAGCTACAAAGATTTGTTCGTAATGTTCCAGTGTATACTAATTCTCCAGTAGCCAATCTTTCAAAATCAGACCTTCCTTTACTGCACTCTTTACCATTTTTAATAGGTATTATGTCTGTGGTTGTACTTCCAGTATCTACAAAAATACAATCTCCATCAATTTCAGATATTATAGCTGATGTAGCTATCCAATTAGCTGCAGCAACTTGAGAAGGATTTTTAAGAACTTCATCATAGTTTAAGAATTTATTGGTTCCAACAAAGCCAATTGGAACATTAAATGTATCCATGACATTTTTTGAAATATCTAAAACTCCTTCTTCTTTTTTGTTGTAGGCATCCACTAACTCAGCAGTCATAGATATTCCTATTCCATCAATATTATCTAATTCATCATTTTTATTAATTAAATTTAAAAGTACAACATTTAATCTATAATTGTCAGACCACATAGGTAGATATTCAAAATCTACAACTATATTTTCAATTTTACCATTTTCACTGAAATCAATGATGGCTAAATCAGTGTTTGCTCCCCCAATATCAAAACCAGCTATTTTCATCAAATTCCACAGTTGAATAATTATAATACTTCATAATATAACAATTTTATATTAATTTAATCATATGCCCTTATACATCATAATGTATAAAAAAAGGCAAGTCATAACTTAAAAATATGGAACAACCTTTGTTATTTTACCATTTTCTACATAGATGTATACATTTCCATAATCCTTATTGTTATTTTTGTTGAAAAGAGGGACATCCCACATTTTATATTGGCTTCTCCATACAGGATCTCTAAGTTCTATATAATCCATTCCCTTAATTTCTTCAGAAGCTCTTTGCTTTGCCTGTTCTTTAGAGACTCCTTCATGAGTTTCTGAATTAGAAGATCCACCCATAGATTTGACGGAATTTTCACTTGTATTTGTATTTGAGCTATTATTTACTTGGTTTGCTGTGCTATTTACTGAAGAATTATTGCCTACATCATGCGTTGAAGTAGAATTTTTAATCTGTTCAGTATTTAAAGCAAAAGCAATGATTCCAATAGTTAATATACATACAGCAACAATTATGCATACAATAATCTTTCCATTTTTCATAGTCCTGTCTCTTTAAAAATATTGTGTATTCAATAATTAATATAGTTAAAAATTAATAAGTATATATTAAAGAATTTTAAAGAATTATTAATTATCTACTAAAGCTAAGAACACTTTTTTGACTTATTTTTGAAGTAGCCTCTTTTAATTGATTATATGTAAGATCTACTGTTCCTTTTGATGGATCATTTACTCTTAATAAGTTCTTTGATGGATTCATTCCTTTAAGTACAATATAATGACCAAAATCGCCTATCCATAAGGAGTTCCCATAAGCATCAGTTTTAAGAGTTCCTGTCATGATATGGAGAATATATCTGGTTCCACCAAGTAAACAATTTTTCGTTTGCCCATCCAATTCTACTTGAGACCATAACCATTCAGAATAGTCTGATACATCTAAAAGCTTTGAAGCAGCATTTTTTAAACCTAAGTGACTGGTTCCATCACTATTTGTCCAAGCATATTCTGCTATTGTATCTTGAGATTTATCAATATCCCATGATAAACCTATCATTCTTAAAGAGGCAGGACCACAATAATAATTAGTAGATTGAAATATCATAGGTATATCTACTTCATACCATCCATCATCAGCAAATACATTTCCAGTAAATGTTAAAGAAAAACTACAAACTAATAAAATCATGAAAATATTTTTTCCAGAAATAAAGAGTCACCTCAAATTTATTTTGTTTCAAATTTATTTTGTTAAGATATAAAAAAGTATTATCTATAACTGCAAAAGATTGTTTATCGAGAAGAATATATAAATGTTTGTATTCTAACTTAATGAAGTTCAGAACTATACTGGATCATAAAAGCTTGTATGGTTTCAAAAGTGTTAATTAATAATGAAATAAGAATATCTACATTTAAAAGTATTGTATTCATTCAAAAACTTCTTAATTTATTTAAATAGTTTTTCAGATATAATTTCAGGTTATAATTCTTATATGTATAAATTAAATTTCATGTAAACTGATTAGTGCGATTAAATATTAATTATATTTAATATAGTGAGAATAAATACTCTTTAGTTTAAAAAAGAGTTAAATAAGATCATTTAGACTTAAAATATGTGAAAAAAAATTGGAATACAATTATAGAATGGATAAGTAATAAGTAGATGTACTGAGTATAAGAAATATAAATAAAAGAATGAATAAATTCAGATATTTAAATAACTTTTCATTAAAAAATGTTATTTTTTCACTTCCTAAACATAAAAATAATAAAGGTGCTAATGGAATAAAATATCTTCCGTGAACCCCAAAAATTAATCCAAACTCTTGTGCCGACCAGTCAAATGCAACTTTAAAAATTAATATAGAACCTCCTAAAAAAATCAATAAACATACTAATTTTTGTTTTAATATTAATTTAGTTTTATTTCTAAAAGACAAAACTGAAACAAGAATAATCACACATATATATATCAATATTAACTTTTGGGGTAATGGAATATTCATACAACCAAAATAACCAACAAACTCTGCTAAATATCCATCAAAAAAGACTATAATGGAATCATATATACTATAAAAAAAATCTACTAAGTTAGAAAACAGTGATGAACTTGATAAAGTTGCAGAATTAGTAATATTTGATATACTATTATTGAATGAATGACTCAATAAAATTAAAATCAAACCTGATGGTAAAATTGTGGAAATAAAATAAATTAATCTGGTTTTTAAGTTTTTAAATCCTGATTTAGGAATTATAAAAAATAGTAATGCAAGTAGAACATATAGTTGTTTTGATAATGCCAAAGATAGTATACATATTGAAAGAAAAAATATGTCTTTTTTATGAATTTTATCATCTTTAAATGCTAAGTTTAAAAATAAGCATATTGTGAAGAAGGATAATGCAAGATTTAAACTATCTGCTGAAACTGAAGAAGACAAATACAATGACATAGGCATTAAAGCCAACAACAAAAACATATACTTCCCAATCGGAACAACCTTAATACCAAAATAAACAAGAACAATGTATATTAATAAATTAACAAAACGACCAAAATACAACAAAAACAAAGGAGAACAATTAAACAACCCCCCCCCAATCTTAATAACAAATGCTACACCTAAATAAGGAAGAGGCATATAAGAGTTTGCAGGATAAAATTTTAGTTCTTGAGTATCATCAATATTAAAAGGATTATTAAATATACTATAATCTTTATCTCTTAGATAATTTTCAATCGATTTATCCCATACAGGAAGTTTAATGATGTTATTAAAACTATTAGGAATACTAATATTACTATTTTTAGAAATAATATGTCCCTGACTTATATCATAAGCCTTAATAAAATGCCATTGTTCATCAGGGGTCATGAAAGGGGGATTAATTACAGCAAAAACAGAACCAAAAACAAGAGCAAAAACCAAAAAGATAACTTCAACTTTAATATCAACAATTTTCATAAAAACCAATTTTCAATTTTTTTACAATGAATTTATTTTTTATCTTTTTTGTGAGAGGAGAGTATGGGTCACAATTGACCTGTCATGAAAATTTTCTTCATTCAAGAGTCTGTCTAACAATTATTTTTTATATTTGTCTAAAAATATGTTTAGTGGAAATTTCTCAAATAATATGACTCTATCAAAAATCCGATAACAATTGTTATAATAAACCACAACTATTAATAAAAAAGATGTGTGATGTTAAATATGAACAAAATACCACACAATAATATATATGGTGAAGACCTATTTAAAGATAATGTAAAAATAGAAAACTGTGCTCTGATAGTTAAACCTATCGTGCCATTTTCCTTGATTGTTGAATTAGTGAATTTCATCATATCAATTTTTGAAATCATTTATTGGGATGGAGAAGGCTTAACCTGCCCAGAATATGGAGAAAAATTGTACAGAAACTCGTACCATGAAAGACTGATAAATAAAATTTATCCAGTGAAATTACAGAAGTATATATGCTCAAATAAGGAATGTAATTATTTTAATATTACAAATATTGATCATATAGTTCCTAAATATTCTAACTATGAAATGGCAATTAGAAATGAACCATATACTCAAGGTTTAATTTAGTTTATAAGTCTTTTGAAAAAGTATCCAAGCATGATAAATAAAAACTACTCTGTTAGTTTATCCAGACAACAGCCTTAAATTTCTACAGAGAAAATGTATGAAACTCAAAGAATTAGAAAACGAGATTCTTAAACATGATAAAAATGAATTAAGTGGAATTATCGCAATTGATGAACAATTTTTCCACAGTTAATGGTGAGAAAAAGCAAAATCAGTGTTGATAGATCTGGGAACAATGTTTAATATTAGCAGAGGAATATAATAGCCTGCAGAAGACTTAAATACAGAATTCAAAAATAAATAGTTATATAGTCCTTGATATTTAATAATTTAATTAATAAATTTTTTATATAATCTTTTATTGTTGAAAATTTATTTTTAACTTAGAAGAATTTATTCTCTGTTTGAAAATATCATTTAAACATGGCTTATTTCATTATTAAATAATTATAAAATTCATTATATCAATAAATACATTATTTAATTAAATAAAACTTAAAATAAAACAATATTATATTTATTTAAAAAGTCCATTATTTACAAAAATTATGTCAAGACTATAATATCAATAAATAATTTACAAAATTAATAAACTGGTGTTATATTGAAGTATAAACTATTGGAAAATCCTTCTGTTGATGAATCATTTGATTTAATAAACGATGGATTGAGAAAAAAAGCAACAATTATTATGTTTGCGTGTTGTAAAGTTATATATGAAGGAAGAGCATTAAGTGAACTTGATTTTGGAGAAAGGATTATTTTAATTAAGCCTGATGGTTCTTTTTTAATTCATCAAGAAAGAAAGGTTGAGCCTGTCAATTGGCAACCACCAAAATCAAGGACACGAGTCTTGATTAAAAATAATAAGATATTCATTGAAAGTTTTCGTCGAAGTCCTAAAGAAAGATTGGAAGTTGAAATAAATAAAATTCATTTTGGAAATTATTCTCTTGTTGAAGACTATCAAGAACTACAATTAGCTGGTTATGAGAAAGATATGGGGGATATGATAATGAAACATCCAAATATGATTGAAGAAGGTTTTAAACCAGTTAATCGTGAATATGCAACTGAACACGGATTTATTGATATTCTTGGAAAAGATAAAAAAGGCAATTTAATGGTTCTTGAATTAAAATCCAGAAAAGCTGGAGTTAATGGAGTGAAACAATTGAAAAGATATTTGACAGACTTTGAAAATAATCAAGATAGCTATTTAAAAGATAGTGGAATTGAAATGAAAAAAGTCCGAGGTATCTTAGTGGCTCCTTCAATTGATGAGAGAGCTAAAGAGTTAATCAAAGAAGAAAACATGGAATTTAAGGCTATTGAACCTCCAAAAGAGTTAAAAAAAGATAAGATAATTACATTGGATTATTTTAATTAAATACAAATCATTACTTTTTAGAATATTAATTTTGAATAATAATATTTTGTGGATGTTTTCAATCACATAATTCATACGGTTAAACACGGTTATTTTTAAGTTATATTAATCAGGTTTTTCAGATATCAAGACTTGCAAGTTTGTCAATTTTTAAGATTCAATAAAGTATATATATGAGAAACATATAATTTATTTTGATACTATGAAGTATCAAAAGAATATTATCATAACGATAATATTATCTCTTTTAATAACATCCAATGTAGCTGCAGGAGTTCTTATAAATGATGGTAAAATTTTTAAAAATAGTAGATTACAGAAGGTGGAAAATGAAGAGCAAATTAATGTGACAAATGTCACTACTGTTAATATAAAAAATATCACTACTGATGAAGATGAGAGTAGTGAGACCATAGTAGAAAAGCAATATGAACCTGAGACAATAACAGTTTACTGCTATCCATCAAGTTTTCTTGACGCGTCTTATCCATATAGGTTATACAAAACTATTTGGGATGCACGCATATTAAATATATGTAGTTTAAATCCTAAAGGTGTTTTTGAGAAAGAATGGACATCTTACGATGATCGTGATTTTTCTTGTTTAACTGGTTATGAAAAGGATGTTGGTGGAAATAGTGTACGAAAATATTTGATCAGTGTTGAAGTTGCCTAACTTCTTTTTTTATTTTTTTATTTCAACTAAATTTTTTTTTAAATAATGAACTTGTCTAATATGTGTTGTTAGACATTCTTGTCCTGATTTTTTGTCTGTTTTTACAAATTGATTTTGCTATTATTAATTAGTCTGTCTGTTATTAATTGAAGTATTTTTATTCCTGGTGATTTACACATTTCTCTCTTTTTTTTCACTTTTTATATAAAATTAGGTTAATATAAATTTATATATTAGAGAGCTTCTATAAACTTAATTTAAACATATATTGATATGATGTTTTGTTATTATTTTCATTTTTTTTATTGGAAAATTCGCATATTTTGTCTTTTTAAGGCTAATTTCATCGCTATTTTTAGGGATTTTCCCTAATTTTTTCATAGCTATCGCTAAGAAGAACAAATTTCCCTTAGTAATCTTGGTAATTGAATTAAGTTAAATACTGTGCATTTCATTAAATTATCTACCTGGTTTCTTGGGTGGTTGTTAATCGTGTGTGACCAGATTTAAACACAGTTTTAATCACTGCATAGGGTCTTTCAACTGGAGCTCTCTTACTGGAAATTCTTTTATTTCTCATTTTCTCATCTGATACTTAACTCCCTACCTTTAGGCTTCTTTCGAAGTGTGGCATCATGTCCTTTAGATTTCACACCACAATAACCTTTATCCTTGTAAATAACCTGAATGTTCATCTGTACATAGATCTATTATGGTTATCGTGTGGGAAAGCAGTAGTTAATTCTGCTCTGGATTAATCCATGCTTATTATCAACTAATGTATGTGTCTTGTATCCAAAAAAACTTTTAACACCTTTTTTAGCCCATAGTACCATCTTTACTACGGGTTGTTTTTGCTTCTAACCCTCGTGGCGAGTTTTTTTTGATGACCTGGATCTTGTTAGGTAAGTTGCATCCTGACTCAACTCCCTTCCAGACTCTAACCCATAACTATCTATCATTTCATTGAATAAAGACCACACTTCATTCATAACTCCAAATTTGCTTAACCTTTCTCTAAAGTGACCATATTCAGCTTTATACGGGTATAGGAGACCATCCAAGGAATATTTCGTTTAGGATACTCTACTCACATGAGACTTCTTATCTCAATTCTGGATCAAATAAACTATGCATTTTTTGGATTATTAAGGCTTTAAACATGACTATAACATCGATTTCAGGTCTTCCACCTTTCCATGTCTTATTTTTGTAAGCTTGCATTTAGTATTGAACGGAAAATTTTCCAATCTACTATTTGATCAATTTCATTTAATTTATCACCATGCTTTTTAACATCACCTACATTCGTTGCTGATAAGATTAATTGTATTGTTTATAATTATTACTTATACTATATAAGATGTAAAAGCCATCAATACTCAAATTAAAACTACAGGGGGAAGGTGTGAATAATCGATACCTTAAATGTGACCAACACATTTATATACTTAGTACCACATTAGGCTAATATGGAGTTTCGTAATTTATAAATCTTATCAAAATATACTATTTTTGATAGGTTAATATAAACTCTCTATAAATTCTTGTACACTTTGTATTAGTAAGATTGAATGGAGGTGAAAGCTATGAATCCAGTGATGGGAGAATTGCAAGAATGTGGTGGTTTGATTAAGAAAGGAGAAGTCTTCGCTAACTTATAAATTTATTAAATTTTATTTCATCTAATTTTCTAAATATTGTTTATTAATTTAGATTGAAGTATTATTTAAGTAATATTTTGAAATATCGATGGTTTCTTATTATCTTTTACTAATATTAATTACTATTTCTTTTTTGGTAAGTTGGAGTGTAAACATTTACCTTCAGTTATATAATAGTTTTTTTAGGAACTACTTTTTTTTAGTTTTTCAATTTCTTCGACATGATAGTTTTCAGTGAATTTATTAGCTGGCTTAGCTATTGTTATATGATGTTCTTTTTCTAATTTGTAAATTAAATATTGATCATTATCTAATTTTACAGATTTTTCAGGGTTTTCAAGTTTTAATTCATTTATTTCATCTACAATATTTTTATATTCTTCATTTTCAATAGCTATTAACTTTTTAATCTGTGTTTCTTTAAGTTCACTGTTTAATTGTACGGATAAAGCTAATATTCCATTAATATTTTCGCCATCAACTTCAAAATTTGATTTTCTTATTTCATTCATACTTAATAGTACATGGTCTACGGTTGATTTTGTAACAGGAATTTCATTTGATTTTCCGATTAGATTTATTTTGTAAGAATTATTCCAGGAACCAATTTTATATATTGAATAGTTAATATCACTAAACTTAATTTCTACATCTTTATCTTCTTCTTTTTTGTTCATATTTGTCTCCTTGAATTTTATGATAACTTTAAATTTCTAAATTATTGGGGGTTCCTTTTTTTAAAAATATTTTTATTTAAATTAAAATTTAAAGATTTAAAATTTATTTAATTTCAAAATAAAGAGAATGGAATTGGTAAAAAAATTTCACTTAAATCCATAAACTTTTAGTTAAACCTAAACCTTTATATACTATGAAGTTCAATAGTATATTGTCTACTAATATTTGTATAAAAACATCCATTATCAAATTAAAATTGTTAGTAGAGCAAACACGAAATGTCATTTAATTGATATTATCTCCAAAAAGCCCTGATTGAAATTATTTCCACGATTTCAGTAATTAAATCAGGGCATATTTCTTCTGTAAAAATGTCCACAAGTTCTTTCTGTAAACATACCTACTTTTAAATTTAAATTGATTAATTTAAACTTAATTAAATCAATGATCATTAATTACTAAATTTAATAGCTGCTTTCTTTAAAATATCTACAATTGTTTTTAAATCATTTTCAGTCACTTTAGGATGGATTGGAAGTGAAATCACCTTATCTGCAGCATCTTCACTAATAGGACACCTATCCTTAAAACCTAAATTTTCATATAATTCCTGTTTATAGATTGGAGTAGGATAATGAATACCAGTTCCAACAGTATTATTGTTAATAAACTTAATCCATTCATCTCTATTTCCATTTTCAATAGCTATTGTATATTGATGATAAACATGATTCCAATCACCATTTGTCTTAGGAATTTTAATACCCTCAACATTAGATAATTCTTTATTTAAAAATTTTGCATTTTTAATTCTTTTTTTATTGAACTTATCTAGTTTTCTAAGTTGAACAAGACCAATAGCTGCAGATATATCAGTCATTCTGAAATTGTATCCTAAAACACTATGTTTATATCTTTCACTTTCTCCATGAGATCTAAACATCTTAGCTTTAATGGCATACTCCTCATTATTGGTTGTAATCATTCCCCCCTCACCAGTAGTCATATTTTTAGTTGGATAAAAACTAAAACAAGCTAAATCACCAATACTTCCTATTTTCTTGCCATTGAAGATAGATTCATCATTTTTATAAATAGCTCCATGAGCTTGAGCAGCATCTTCAATAACAATCAAATTATTCCTTTTAGCTATTTTCATTATTTCATCCATATCTGCACACTGACCATAAAGATGAACAGGCATAATAGCTTTTGTTTTCTCATTAATAACTATTTCAATTTTTTCAGGGTCTATATTGTATGTGTCCTTATCAATATCTACAAAAACAGGTTTAGCCCCAGTATAAAGAATAGAGTTACCTGTGGCTGCAAAAGAAAAAGGAGTTGTTATTACCTCATCACCTTCACCAATTCCACAGGATAATAAAGCTGTATGTAAAGCAGCTGTTCCCGAATTTGTAGCTATTGCATATTTTGTTTTGATAAATTCTGCAAATTCTTTTTCAAACTCAATAACCTTTGGTCCTTGAGCAATAAAACCTGATTTTAATATTTTTACAACTTCTTCTATTTCTTCATCTTCGATTATTGGGTTAGCGATAGGAATTTCAATATTCATACATTCACACCATTTTTAATAAGTCAATGCTTTCATAGTCGTTGAAATAATTTTTTAAGTAGTGGACTTTTTATAATAGATATAATATTATTTTATTTAATTAAATAATATGTTTTTTAATATGATTAATTTTAAATTATTTAATAGTGAAATAAATTATATTTAAAATGATATTTTTAAAAAAAATAAA
Source organism: Candidatus Methanovirga australis (assembly GCA_031272765.1). GTDB lineage: Archaea > Methanobacteriota > Methanobacteria > Methanobacteriales > Methanobacteriaceae > Methanovirga > Methanovirga australis. The sequence continues at coordinate 11,540 of JAISTD010000047.1, forward strand.
GAATAAATCTTTCTAAGTTAGAAAATTATATAAAAAATTCATTGATTAAATTATCAATATCGAAGGATGTAGTTAAATATCAACTATCAAAATAATTAATTAATGATTATATTTAAATTAGAAGTTTATAATAATCTCCATCAGTCTTTTTAATCATCTTAATTATATTAGAATTTTCTAAGGATAACAATACATGATACATACTGAAGTTACTTAACTTTAATTCACCATACAACAAATTTCCTTCTAATAAATGTCTGGATACAGTTTTATCATCTTTAATTAAATTTATTAAGATTTTCAAAGATTCTTTTTCTTTTTTATTCAATTCTAAGTTTTCAATTTCTTCTTTAATTTCTTTAACTTCATTATTTTTAATATCTAAATCTTCAAAAGTTTCTTTAACTTCATTGTTTCCAATAGCTGAATTTTCATGAGATTCTTTTATTTCATTATTCTTAACATCTGAACCTTTAAGATCTTTTCTGACTTCATCATTTGAAATAGCTATTTTATTATCTCCACTGACGACTACTTTTTCATTTAATCTATTTAATTCTATGTTATTGCTATCTTGAATAATTATTCCTTTAGTGGTTAATTCACTTAAAACATCTTCTAAATATTCTTTATATATTTCAAGTTCCATCTTTAATATATTCATTGGTATTCTATTATCATATTCTAAACTTAAAGTTTTAATTTGTTTATATATAATATATTCTTTCTTAGAAATAGTGACCATAAACTATCCTATCCTTTAATATAACATCTATTTTGGAACTAATAAATTAGCAGCAACCAATCTACAAATATCTGTTCTTGTAATAACTCCAACAGGTTTTTCATCCTTAACAACCAAAAGACCACTAATATCTGCTCTTAACATTAAGTTAGCACAATCTTTAATACTATCATCTTCATCAATTGTTAATAAATTCTTAGACATCACAGATTCTATAGTATATTTTTTCTCATGTAAACTTTTTAAAAGATCTATTATATCATTATGAGAAATCACACCTATTGGATTTTCATTTTCATCAACAACAAATAATCTTTTTATATCTGCTCCATACATTTTTTCAAATGCTTCAATTGGATTTTCATCTTTTCTAATTGAAATTATTCCCTTATTCATCACATTTTTAATCTTCATTATTAGTCACCTTGTTAATTTTTATAGATAATGAACTATTATAAAGAAAGTTTTGATATTATTTTAAAATCTACTGTTAACTCTATGTATATTTTGTGTATGATATTATTTATTTATAAAAAATTTGCTTCTTGTTAAAATGATATTATATTTGAACTATTATTTTTTTAGAATTTTATTTTTTGTTTAATTTTTTTATTAAAGATTGGACATGATTCCTTAATTCAATGATATTTATATTTTTACATATTGGGCATTTAAATTTATTTTATTATTAATATCGATGAAAGACATGAATAACTCTTAGTTTAATTAATATATTGGTATGAGGCTATATCCTTATTTATATATGGTATTCTTATAATATGATAACAATTACTTTTAAAAACAGCAAAACTATCTATAAATAAAAACATTTATAAACACGAATAAGTATATCTGTAATAGTTAAAGTTTAATATAAGTTAATCATTTAAGTTAATCATTGGATAACATTAGAGTTGATATTTTATGTCATTTGTAACATTAATTGTTAAAAATACATTTAGAAATAAAGTACGATCACTTTTAACGATTGTAGGTATTGCGATAGGAATAGCTACTATTATATCTTTGGGGCTCTTGAGTAATGGGCTTACTTCGAGTTTTGATAAGACCATACATAGTGGAGACTCTGATTTTTCTATTCTAAGTAAACAGCAAAATGAAACAGGTGATAATCCTTTTGGAACATCTACTTTAAGTGAAGATTGGTTGAATAAGATAAAAGGAATTTCTGGTGTTAAAGATGCTAAAGGTGTTTATTTAGTGACTTTGCCTGTAGAAAACAAATTCATGGCTATTTGTGGTATTAGTTATGATGACTTAACTTTGAAAGAGAATACAATAATTAATGGCAGAAACATAGCAAATAATACCTATAATGAAGTTATCATAGGTAAGTTGGCTTCTGAAGCCTTAAATAAAAGTGTTGATGATGAGATAAATATTGGTGATGAAAGATTTAAAGTAGTGGGAATTTTCGAATCTGGAAACTCAAATCAAGATAACTCAATATACACATTAATCAACTCTGTATGGAAAATAACGAAAAATGAAGGAGTTTTAAGTATGATTTCTGTTTACATTGAAAAAGGTGCTGATGTAAAAGAAGTGACTAAAGATATTGAGAATAAGTATGGGGAAAACATAAGCACGATAACTTCAGTCTCAGATGTTAAAAGAATAGCTAATCTGATGAACATGATTACAGGTGTTTCTTGGGCAATTTCTTTACTTGCCATTATTATTGGTGGAATTGGAATGATCAATACAATGATAATGATTGTTTTTGAGAGGACAAGAGAAATTGGTGTTTTAAAAGCTGTTGGATGGAGTAGAACCGATATACTTCGCATGATTTTAGGTGAATCACTTGTTCTCACTTTATTTTCAGCTATTATTGGTTCAATTATTGGAATAATAGTTGTTGAAGCATTGGTTGCTACAGGAATAATGGGAAGTATTTTTCATCCAGTATTCACTTTAGAAACATTTATTCAAGGTTTTATAGTAGCTATTCTTGTTGGACTATTCGGGGGTTTATATCCTGCTTTGAAAGCAAGTAAATTAACACCGACAGAAGCATTAAGATACGAATAATAATGTAGAATAATAATTATTTAATATGGTTTGAGGTTTGGGATTATGACACCTATTATTAAAATTAATAATCTTAAAAAAAGTTATGAAATGGGGAATATTAAAGCATTGAATGGTATTAATCTTGAGATAGAAAAGGGAGATTTTGTTTCAATTATTGGTCAATCTGGTTCTGGAAAAACGACATTGCTTAATATGATTGGAGCACTAGATATTGCAGATGAAGGTAGTGTTGAAGTTTCAGGATATAACTTAAATAAAATGAAAAATTTAAATAAATTTCGTTCCATTGAAGTTGGATTCATATTCCAACTTCACAATTTAATTCCCAACTTATCCTCTGTTGAAAACATTGAAATTCCAATGTACATCCATAATTATAGTAGTAAAGAAAGAAGAAAAAGGGCTTTAGAACTTTTGGATTTAGTAGGATTAAAAGATAAAGCAGAAACTAAACCAACAAAATTATCTGGTGGGGAAAGACAAAGAGTAGCTATTGCAAGAGCTTTAGTAAATAGACCTTCAATTATTCTTGCTGATGAACCAACAGGATCTCTTGATTCTAAAACATCTAAAGATATTTTAGATCTATTGATAGATTTACATGAAAAGGAGAATGTTACTTTAATTATAGTAACTCACGATTTAAATATTGCTAAATTGGCTAATAGAGAAATAGAAGTTTTAGATGGTCAAATAATCGATTCAAAATTCCAGGGCAATTGAATGAATTAATGAATAAAAAAATATAAAAATAAAGTCTTAAACTAAATAATAAGAATAATTATTAACCAAAATCTTTGATTGTAATGAAAATTGGTAATTTCAAAATAGAAACAAATCCTAATGTCTACGAACCATCTGATGATAGTTATTTGTTAGCTGAAAACCTAATAATTGAAGAAGGTGATGAAGTCTTAGAAATTGGGACTGGTTCAGGAATTATAGCTATTAAAGCATCGATTTTAGCTAAATCAGTGCTTGCTACAGATATTAATTATGATGCATTAAAGTTAGCAGAAAAAAATATTAGGATGAATGAAATAGAAAATATAGAACTATGTTTTGGGAATCTTTTTGAACCAGTGAAAAATAAAAAATTTGATCTTATACTATTTAACCCTCCATACTTACCAACGAATGAAGATGATATCTTGGAAGATAACCTAAATTATGCATTTGACGGTGGAATAGATGGAATGAAAACTATAAACCCTTTCTTAAATCAAGTGAAAAATCATTTAAAATCCGATGGAAAAGTCCAAATGATTCAGTCTTCACTTTCTAAAATTCAGGAAACTATAAATAAATTAGAGAAAAGCGGATTTACTGTAGAGATAACAGCTCGTGAAAGATTTTTCTTTGAAAAAATTGTTCTAATAACAGGAATTTTAAAAAATAAGCAGCATTAATAATCGATATAATAAATAGATTTTTATTCTCATCTAAAAAAAATTGTGAATTAATTATTTTTTTATAATGGATATAATTTCTATTTATTCACTTTGAATTTAAATTATTTTTATAAAATATTTAATTAGAATAAATTTAGATTAAATATACAAATATTTATAAATATCTTAAATTACTTAATTGTTAATAATATATAATTCATAAACTACAAAGAATGTATAATGGGTTTGTTAATAAAAAATTTAAAGTAAAATTGTATTAATATTCAATATTATAAGAAATATAAATAAATACTCTTGGACCTGTGGTCTAGTCTGGAATATGACACGGGACTTCGGATCCCGAAATCGAGGGTTCAAATCCCTTCAGGTCCGCTATACTCCTATTTAATCTATCGATGCTTTATTTTTTAAATATCTACTTTTTAAAATATTTGGCTGCTGATTTTCCAGCTAAAAACCCTGTTGAAAAAGCCATTTGAAGATTATACCCTCCAGTTGATCCACTTGGTTCTATCAATTCCCCAGCAAAAAATAATCCCGAAATTAATTTGGATTCCATAGTCTTCGGATTTATTTTATTTGTTTTAACCCCACCACAAGTAATCATAGCGGTTTTATAAGATAAAATTCCATCAACATTAATTTTCAATTGTTTTAAATTATTCACTATAGCGAACCTGTCTTTTTTAGATAGATTACCTAATTTCTCATTTTCATCAATGCCTATAACCTTTAAAAAATAGCCAACGAACCTATTTTTTAAATAGAGTTTTAAATAATTTTTCAGTGAAATTTTCCCTTTTGAACTTGAATCATCTATTATTCTCATATCCAAATCATATTTACTCATATTTGGTATGAGGTCTATTAAAATAGCCGTGTGATTGTTATAATAATTACTGAGATCTAAAATAGCTGGTCCAGATAAACCAAAATGACTTATTAAAATATTCCCCCTTACTTTATTTTCACATTTTTCAAATGAAACTTCAACATCCTCTAATTTTATTCCAGAGAGTTTTTGTAACTCTTTCTCATTAACTTTAACTGGAACTAAACCAGGCTTGATTGTAGATATTTGATGTTCAAAGCTTTTAGCTATTTTATATCCATCACCTGTTGAGCCTGTTTTAGGATATGATTTGCCTCCAGTAGCCAATATAATTTTTGAAGCTACAATATCACTTTTATCCTTAATTTTTATAATAAAATAATCATCTTCTTTAGTGATTGATTTTACACTATTATTTAATTTTATTTCAACTTCAATTTCATTTAAATACTCTTTTAGAATTTTTAAAATCATCTGTGCACCACCATTTATAGGAAAGTATTTTCCATTTTCTTCTTCCCTAAATTTCAATCCTTTTAGTTTAAAAATATTCAATAAATCTTCGTTATTGAAACTATAAAAGCTGTGTTTTAAAAAATTTCTATCTTCGTTAAATTTTAATAGCTGTTCTTTAATAGGTTTACTATTAGCTATATTTGCCCTTCCTCCACCAGTTAGTAATAATTTATCTCCTAAATTGGTTTTTTCAATTAAAACTATTTCTTTCATCCAATTATTAACTGTGTTCCCAATAGCTATTGCCGCCGATATTCCTGCTGGACCACCTCCAACAATAGCTATTTTATATTTTTCCACGATAACAAGACCTAATTATGGATGACCTTAATTTTTTTTAACAATAGCTTCTTTAAAGAATTCAGGAACTAATGATTTGTACATTGGACTTTTAAAAAGCATATTAATATCTTCATCAAGGATATAAGTATGACAAAAATCGTCTTCAGCTCTCATTCCTCTACCATAAGCCTGCATTAAAGTCATGATAGTTTTATATGCATACCAATGTCTATCTCTTTTTCTTCTTTGATTAACTTGTTTATCTCCAAGATATGGGAAGGGGACTTTATAAATAACTTGAAATCGACACTTATCATAAGGTAAATCCACGCCTTCACTCATAGATGGGCTCACAAGAACTAAAGGTTCTTCACTTCTTTCAAAGTATCTCAGTATTCTTTCTCTATTCTGAGAACCATGAGATATTAATCTCGAATCCATTACCTTGTTTGTTATATATTGCTGACATTTATAACTATGAGTGTGTATTAAACCCCTGTCATTAGAGTGTTTTTTTAAGATTTCATCCAATATTTTTAAAGTTTTAGGAGCTGTACTCTTTATTCTATTTTTAGACATCTTTCCAGCTAAATTTAACTCTATAGGTCTTTTATTTGCTGGAAATGGACTGTCAATCTTAATATGATATAATTCATTTGGTTTTATTCCTAACCATTTAGCAAACATCCTATGAGAAAGTATTGTTGCACTTAAAAATATACAAACTTCACCATATTCGAACAAATAATCCTTTGCATAATTATTAATACGAAGAGGCTTAAATGAAGCACTAACATCAGTTGTATCAATAACCCAATTCTTTGGCTCTTTCTCCAGATTTTCTTTCAGCTGTTTTAGTCTGGAGGTAGTAGTTTTAATCCTATCTACTTTGTTTATTGGAAGGTCAGATAAAGAAATTTCATCATAAGCTTCTGCAATAGCTTCAATCTCTAAAATCCAATCATTAGGATCATCAGTCGATAAAGCTTCCTTGGTCAATGTTTTTTTAATATCTTTTTCAAGTCTTTTATTGTATAAATTTAACTCTAATATTCTCATTAACTTATCTTCAATGTTGTGTGCTTCATCTAAAATTAACAAGTCTCTTTTTCCAAAGTGTTTTACATAGTTAAGCTCAAGAATAGCATAATCATAATTCATTAAGGTTATAGGAGAACTAATAGCATTTGCCTTCTGATCCCAATAGTTACAATGATCATCTGAATTGAAAAAAACACTGTTTTTAAAAGAATCTTCAAAGGCTTCTTTTGAATCTAATGTTGGATTTTTACCCACCCCATATTTACAAAAAAATTTCTTTGAATTCGGAGCAGTCTTACACGCCCCCATATCACAAGTAGAATCTAAATCATCTGTTAAACAATCAAAATTACTTCTTCCTTTAACTATAGGAAACTTAAACTCGTTCATATACTGAGATTGAAGTTGTTTGGTCATGGTGAGAATATAAGCAGAACCATACATTTTTGAAAGAGTTGTCGCAACAGCAGATTTCCCAGTTCCAGTTCCTGCTTCTAAGACAATATATTTATAACCTTCTAAGATAGCTTCTTCAATGTCTGATATTATATCAAGCTGACCTTTACGAGGATGTTCAAATGGGAAGTTTCTAATTATTTCTTCACTAATATGTGGAAATTCCAATTTTAACTCTTTAACTTTTTCTTTTGACAATAAATTACCTTCAATAGAATATGGAATATCTATTCTGTCATTATTCAATTCATTAAGTTCATTAGTAACTCCATTACTACTATTAAAATTATTATTACGAAAATCATTACTATGAAAACTACCACTACGAGTATTGTTGTCATTGCCAAGAATATTATTATTAGCAATTTTGGTGGTAATCTTAGCAGTAGTCTTATTAGTTTGTTTATATTTTCCACAAACACAGTTATTTTTTAACATTCCACAATCAGGACAAAAAATTAGATTTGACATCATTTAATTTTTTATTATTTATAATATAAATACATAGTGAGGTAGAGCATTCCAAAACTAATAATTGCTTGACATGAACATATTAAAAAAATAATGTTCTATTAACTTATTGAAAAGTATAATCATTAAAAAGAGAAATTTCAAGCGAATAAATAAATTCTTACGAGATAAAAAATAATAAAAAACTATAAAAGATATAATATATAAAATTGGAACTTAATTATAAAAAATAAGTAGTTAAAAAGAGAAATATTGTTTGGATTAACAACTAAGCACTCAAATGTTTATATTCTTGGTTTAATTTTTCAGTTGCTTGTTATTACATTTTTAATTTTAAATCGAGTCTTATTAAAGTAATTTATTAATGATAGTGATATAATGATAGATAGTCATTTTCATGGAGATTCAAGAACTGTGGAAGATTATGAGAAGATGTCAATTGGAGGAATAGCAGAAACTATTAGCTGTTCCTATTATCCCTATGAAATACTGAAGCCATCGGTACTTATAACTCATTTCAAAAGAATATTATACTTTGAAAAAGAAAGAGCTGAAAAAGAAAGAATTAAGCTAAATACTGCTTTGGGAATTCATCCAGCCAATGTATTTCCAAAATATAAACCTGTATTGGATGAAATAAGAAAATTTATAAAACAAAAGGACATAATAGCTATTGGAGAAATAGGTTTGGAGACTATGAGCTATGAAGAAGTGGATATATTCACTAAACAATTATTAATAGCTGATGAAACAAGAACAAAAGTAATAGTTCATACTCCACGTCAAAATAAGTTAAATGTAGTGAAAAAAACAAAAGAAATATTATCAGAAAATATTGATCCTAAATTAGTGGTTATTGATCATATCAACCATACTGTTGTTGATGAAGTAATTGACGAAGAATACCACATTGGATTGACAGTCCAACCAGAAAAAATGACAAGTGCTGAAGCTATTACCATTCTTTCTAACTATGGTTTTGATAAGTTCATGTTAAATAGTGATTCCAGCTATTCCAGGTCTGATATTTTATCAGTTCCAAAAACAGCTCGATTATTAAGAATAGAAGGATATAAAGAAAATGATGTGGAAAAAGTCTCTAAAATGAATGCTAAAAACTTTTTTGATCTATAAACTCACATTAAATTATATGACTCTTGATATGGTTCTTAAAAATGGATATTTTAAAATTTAAAGTTAAATAAAGTTTTTGGTTTCGATGATATATTATTCTACAAACATCAGAATTAATTTCACCGCATATAGATACCATTTGACCTGTTCGACGACATATTATTCTATAAACATGAATTATTAACGGAACAATGATTATTTTGAAATAAATATAAATTATAAATTAATTAATTCCAATCATTTATTATTAAAATACAATTCTACTTAATTATCCTGCCTTTTTAAACTAATAATAAATTTATTAGTTTTTAAATAAATGGTTAGTACTAATTTAATAGTAAATAAAATAAACAATATCTATATTAAATAATTGATATAATAATTTACAAATAATTAAAATGATTAAGTATCATATTATTAATAAATAATTAATAATAACAATAATATCTAATTATGTAGATAATTAAATGTAAATATTTAAATACCAATTAATAAAGAGATTATGATTGAATATATCAAATAAATAGTATGGGTGATTTTATAATGAATAATTTTAGAAAGAAAATTTTATATATTTTTTGTTGTGTGTCTATATTAACCATATTTATAGTTTCGGCAACAAATATAAAAGACAATAATGAATCTGTATTGTATAATACAAGTGATAATGTGTCATTTAATGTAACTGCTACTCCATATAGAGTAAATGATAATACAGCATATATTCAATTAAATATATCGACAAAAGAAAAAAATAATAAGACTTTTATATTAAATAATGAGACTAAAATAAAATTTAATGATATTAACAGCTCTCAAATAAATACAGACAATTTTACATATTATAATGGCATGAATAAAATTTTAACTCTTAAAGAGAATAATACCAACCATAATATGACTTTAAATATAAGTTTCCAAGCAAATAACGATCAGATAATTGTGACTTCAAGTGATGAATACACCTCAGATATGGATTCTATGTCATCAAATCCTAATGAATTCAAACTTATTAAAACTTTATCAGCTCCAAATACTCCTGTTTACTTAATAATTAGTCAAACTTTAAGTTATTATAATCCGAACTATATAAAAGATAGTGGTGTCACACATGTAATTATTAATTCTCGTTGCGATGGAATAACTCAAGATAGAATCAATGATTTCACTAATGCTGGACTATATGTTCAATTCTATGCTGCTTGTTTCTATGATTTTAATAAATGGGATATGGACTTTGATAGAGCAAAAAATAGAGTATTCAATTCATTGGATAATCTTAATTCATATGATTCTGTTGATGGATTTGTATTGGATTATATACGATCTCCAAATGCTTACGGCAATAATCAGTTTTTAGTCAGTGATCTTATTAAAGAAGTTAGAAACAGATACCCTAATAAACAACTAAGTGCATTTGTCATGCCTGAAGAAGCTGGTGCTGAAGTTTATGGACAAAATATAGATTGGATTAAACCTAACTTAAACAACATAATGGTAATGGCTTATAAAGGTAACTATGGTAAAAATAGTGATTGGATTCAGTATATTAACTCTTATTTCTACCAAAAAGTAAGTGGTAGTGACTGTACAGTTGTTAACATAATACAATCTTATAAAAGTGATCGTGACCCATCTAAATTAAGCAGAGATGAGCTTTACAGGGACATGGATAAAGGATTGTATGGTGGAGCTTATGGTACTGGATTGTTCCGTGGTGGTTTAAATAATTTAGATCCTGATAGACCTTATACTCCAAGATCAACTTAGTTAGAAGTATTTTTTAAGTTATATTTCAATAGCTTATAATTAAGTTAATCTTTTCCTTTCTTTAAGTTAATCTTCTTTCTTATTTTTCTCTTTTTTGCGTCCGTAGTTTATCTATTCAAATGGTAAAACAAGCTCTTTATGAAGTTTTTTAATTCTTTCAACAGGTTTTTGATAATCATCCATTTTAGATTTCCATTTATTGATAGTGAATTCTAAATCAACTTCTTCAGAACCATTTAAAAGATTATCACTATGTGCCACTATTTTTTCTTCTAATGTAACAGGAATATAATCTTTTTCAGGTAATCCCAATATTTTAGCTTCTTTTTTTGGAATACCAGCACCAATATGTCTTTCAACAATTTTGGCTACTTCATCGTCAAATCCATACTGAATAACTATTTCAGAGCCAATAATGCCATGTTTGATTCCATTAGTTCTACTGCGACCAATATCATGTAAAAGAGAACCTTGTTTAACAAGTTGTACATCAACATTCAAATTCTTAGATAATTTAACAGCTTTTTTACAGACAGCTATTGAATGATCTATCACCCATTTCTGACAGCCTTCTTCTTTTAAAATATCTAATATCATAAAAATAACTTCCTTAAACATATTATAGTTCATGATATTATATACTAAACATTTGAAATATTGAATATAATTATTTTATATTGGCATATTTAATAATTTAATACCATATATGAAATATTTTATTTTTAAAATTTTAAGTGTTTAAAATTTTAAGTGAAAAAATTATTAGAAAAAATCTTTATTACAATATGAACAATTGAATAATAAAAAAACTAATCAGGATATTGATTAAATTAAAAAAAAAGCATTGAAGAGGAATGACTACTTTCCATTACAAAAAAAATAAACCCAAAAGGAGAAAAATCAATATGTAAAAATTGAAGATAAATAATTATTTTCCATAAACTATTTTAACACTGAGTCCTAAAACCAACTAACTTATTTGGAGAATACTATTTAGAGAAAAGCTTATTCACTTCCATGCAAATTTTTTTATAATTTTTTATCTCATTTGCAATGCTTAATACTCTTTCATTGTTATCTTTAAAAATAAATTTATTGCCGCAATCTGGACAAATAAACTCTAAATCATTTGCACGATTATAATCAACTCTTAGATGATCATTTTCACACACAAAAAACATATTATCTTCTTCAAAGCTTAACAATTTTTCCAATCTATTAACATACATTTCATATTTTTCATTAAGATTTAAATAGACATTATTAGCATCAAATTTCCAAAAATAAGTATACCATTGAGTTTCAGGATCCTTATTCCGTTTATAAGTTGTTAAACCAGAATCATAAAGTTTATATAAAACTTTTCTAACTATATTCAATTTAATATTAGTTTTTTCTGCTATCTCCTCATCATAACCTATGTCATCTAAGAGACATTCGACTATAGTAATGTTCTCCTCATCTTCAACAATCCCATTTAAATATTCTAAAACTATCTTATTTTTTAACATTAATCTTTCCCCTAATTATTTAAGTATAAATTATTATATAAAAATTTATTCATATATAATGAATTATATTTAACTATTTAATTTTTAACTACATCCTTAAAGATATTATCAAATTTAATCATGAAAAAATAAATACTTTAAGTGTATTGCAGTAATATCAAACCAACAAGCTATTTTCAAATCAATCCACAACATCCTGATTTAAAAAGTAAAAATAAATAATTGTGTTATTAAGTATGTACATGAAAATAAATAATAAGTGTTTCTCAAAAATAATTTTTTCACGATAGAACTAAAAACAAACTTAATTAATTAATTTAAAATTAACTATTGTACAGAAAATAGATTGTAAAATATCATTAATATACTTATGAAATTTATTATATATATTATTTTTTTATTTGAATAATGTTAGATGGTGATCCTTTAATTTACTGATATATTTATATGGGAGTTTATGCATATAATAATTACACAAATATAATAAATTTCGTTTTTGGTGATTAATTATGGGAAAAAGAGGTCCTAAACCTAAATTTACAGATGTTACTTGTCCAAATGAAGATTGTGAAGACTATTGCAAGGTTAATAATGGAAATATCATTGGTAATGGAACATACAAGACAAAAAATGGTAAAGTACATAAATTTCATTGCAAAACATGTGAAAAAAGCTTTACTTCAAACTCAAACACTATTTTACATGTATTTAAGAACTAATGAGAAGGGCTGTGTTCACATGCTTTAAAAATGATTCCTTAAAGGAAATGAAATTATATAGATGAACAGCCAAAGGTTTTTAGGATGTAAAAATTAGATACTGTTCGTAGATGGTTAAGTACATGCAGCAAAATACATAGTGAAAATAGTTAATAAAATTGCTGATGAAAGTATTTAAATGTGTAAAGCAGAACTTGGACGATATTATGGACTTTTGTTAAAAAAAAACATATTTCAAAATGGGCTGCAAGAGAGAAGAAGAAAAGTATGGGTCTACTTAAGTATTCGATCCAAAAAATAAAATATATTTTAGCAGCTCATCTTGGAAGATTATGACCCATAAAATCTTCAGTATGAAATCATAAAAACAAATACATCAGAAGTCCATAAAATGGAAACAATTTACCACTATTTTGTCCACAGATGGAAGATGAATTCTTATAAACACTCATTTATTAAACAAATACAGTGAAACCATTACAAGCCACACCCCAATAATAAAAGAATGAAAG
>JAISTD010000089.1 GCA_031272765.1 Candidatus Methanovirga australis
TTATTAATTAACTTAGTCAATTTGCTTTTTTTAACATGCCTGTTAACTTTTTTTTGGATTTTATTTGACATAATATTAATTTAATATTCTCACTTTTATACTTTTCGTTTTAAACTATAATTTACTATGTTCTCGTATAATCAATAGCAAAAATGAACAACTATTCCAAAGATAATAAAGTTTAAAAGTTGGAATTCTTTATTAATAAAGATATTATCTATAAGCATCTGAAAAAACAATGGGTTAATGAAAGTGAATGAATAGGATACGACACTCAAAAGTAGAATAGCTATGAAAACTATTGAGTGTTTACGAACAAAACGATTGAAGAAAAAACCAAATTATTTTTAGAAATCATTGCATAATCTTCTGTAAAAATTAATTATTATCATTGAAATTAAATGTAGCATTAATAACATGTATATAATATAGATAGAATATATGCTCATTTGATATTATGAACAAGAGTGTTTAAAAAAGTTAACGGCATTGTGCTGACAATACACATAGTATTATTAATTTAATGGATAATATTTCATTCATACTATTGAAAAATTTTTAATTTCCAGTACTAACATTTAATATAGCATGTCTATGAGATTAAAATTTGAAACATAATTATAAATGACATCCATAAACCCAAATTTTATTTTTTAAAGTAATAAAACTTAATTCTAACAATAACAGAAGTTTTTTTTATCATTATGATGGAAAAATTTACGAAAGTCGTAATACTGGCATTAAGTTTTCAGATATTCTCAAATATAGTAAAGATAGTTATACTTTTTAGATTTATTTATAAGCAGTAATCTCTTTTTTTTACTAATTTGGGGTGGATTTGATGTTTAATCTTATTTTTTCAACTATAAAAATATTTTTTTCTCGTAAAAATCCATGTTTTAAGGAATATTTTTTAAGAATTATAGTTAGTATTCAGTGTTTATGCCTAATAGTTGATACCAGAAGCTTTTAAGATAAATTGTTATGTATCCAATTTTAGGGATTATAAATGGATGGCCATCAATTGTTATAAGTCTTGAAACAATTTGTTCTGGTTTAACAGGGAAAGGGTCCTGGATAGGGTTATGATCTCCTTTTATTGTGAATAGCTTAGTTCCATTAACTTCAGTGATGTTAATAACTCTATGAATTATTGGCTCTGGAAACCAGACACCATTATAAACAACTACATCTCCAGCTTTCACATCGTTTGGATCAAACTCATGAATACCAAAAAAATCAGCTTTTTCAATTCCAACTATGTCTCCTTTATATAAAACGGGTTCCATACTTTCTGAAACAACCACATTCAAATGCTGAGAAACTATTAAACCAATAATTATTATAACTGCATAAATTATTATTTCTTTTATTATTTTTTTTTTATTAATATCCATTAAGCACCTCTTCATATATTTTAATAAAAGATTTATCCACACCCATAAATCTAAATAGTATTTTTAAAAAAAATACAGGCAATATTATTATAAGATGCATTATTATAAGAGGCTGTCCAACAATACAGATTTATGAAAAATAAGTTGCTCAATTTTCAATTTAAACACTTGTACAACATTATTTTTCGTATAAAAATATTGTTAGACAACCTCATAATTCTAAAAAAAAAGAATAAAACCTCATAATTCTAAAAAAAAAGAATAATATTGATCATAATAATGACTTTTGATAATATATACTTTTGATAATATATATTAATAAACTTAATTATATAAGCTTTCATGATAATTAGTATAATAGAGAGTTGAGACTGTAAAAAAGTGTGGAGGTCTTTATGAAAATTCATGTTTTATAAACGTAAAAGTAAACAATTTAATAATACAAAATATTTTAATGTATATTATATAATAATTTAATATACTAATAAATTATAATCAAAAAATAGAGTTTTTAATGAATGAAATGCAAACTAAATTAATGATTTACGAATAATACTATATATTTAATATTAAATCTATATACTATGAAATTAGCTATTATAGAATTAATATATTGTTATATAACTTCAATTTAAAAAAATAAGTTAACGGAAATATTATGTTGAATATTGAATTATGTGGAATTAAATTAGAAAATCCATTACTTTTAGCTGCAGGTATTTTAGGAACTACTGCTGCTTCAATGAATAGAGTCTTAGATGCTGGTGCTGGTGGAGTTGTTACAAAGTCTTTCTCGAAAGAGCCTAATAAAGGATATAAAAATCCTACAATCGCAGAAGTTGAAGGTGGAATAATAAATGCTGTGGGACTCTCAAGTCCAGGAGTTGAATTATTCAAAGAAGAACTATCACTAATTAACAGAGAAAGAAAAACAGAAAAAAGTGGAAAAAATAATCCCAATAAAATAGCTATTGCCTCCATATACGGTTCCACACCAGACGAGTTCAATTATGTGGTCTCTAAAATTGGAGATTTAATTGATATGATTGAATTGAATATTTCATGTCCTCATGCAATGGCGGGATATGGTTCAGCTATTGGTCAATGCCCAGATAATACATTTGATGTTGTGAATGCGGTTAAAAATAATGTTTCAGTTCCTGTACTCACTAAATTAACACCTAATGTGACAGATATTAAAGAAATAGCTTTATCTGCTCAAGAAGCAGGTAGTGACGGAATAACTGTAATTAACTCGCTTGGTCCTGGAATGAAGATTGATATTAATGCTGGTGTCCCAATACTTAAAAATAAGTTTGGTGGTCTTTCTGGTCCAGCTATTAAACCAATAGCTATCAAGTATGTTTATGACTTGTATGAGAATTTAGATATTCCTATTGTTGGTGTTGGTGGTATTAAAACATTTGAAGATGTTGTTGAATTTTTATATGCTGGTTCGTCTGCAGTTCAAATTGGAACAGCTATAATGTATGAAGGTTTAGAAATATTTTCTCAAATAAATCATAATTTAATCAAGTTTATGGAAGATAAAGGTTTTAAATCCATTGATGAAATGGTAGGTTATGCTCATTAAACAGGAAATGGAGTAAATAGCTATTAGAAATTATATTAAAAATAAAGAAATATAAAATTAACTAAAAATAAAAAAAATAGGGAGATAGTGTACTATTAATAATACAATATTAAAAGATTATCTTCAATAGATTAAAGTTTAATATGAAATGAAGTGGATTAAATGAAAAATGAATATAAAATCTTAGAAATAAAGGATATAGTCATCAACACCCAAACAATAAAAACATTTGTCTTTGACTGGAAAATGGAAAAATATGGAACACCTAATCCTGGACAATTTATGATGGTTTGGAATTTTAATGGAGAAAGTGATGAGAAGCCTATGTCAATATCTAAAATAGATTTGGATAATGAGGAAATTGGAATCACAGTTAAAAATATTGGGGAATTTACAAATAACTTACATTCACTTAAAATTGGGGATGAATTGGGTATTAGAGGACCTTATGGTAACCATTTCAAACTAAATGGAGATAATATTATAGCTATTGGAGGAGGAGTTGGTATGGCACCTCTAAGATCTTTTGTTGAACATGTTAAATCAGAAAATAAAAATGTTGATGTTGTTGTTGCCTCAGTCACACAATGTGAACTTTTATTTGAGGAAGATTTCAAAAAATTGGGAGTCAATGTTTTTACATCCACCGATGATGGAACTTGTGGATACAAAGGTTTTGCTACTCATAGAACTATTGATTTACTTAAAAGCAGAAACTATGATATGGCAATTGTGTGTGGTCCAGAGATAATGATGAAAGGAATTTTTAATATTCTTGAAGATAATAATATTCCTGGACAATATTCTATAGAAAGATATATGAAATGTGCCATAGGTATCTGTGGACAATGCTGTGTGGATAATACTGGATGGAGAGTGTGTATAGAAGGTCCAATATTTTCATCAGAAGAAATTAAACAGATTACAGAATTTGGAAATTATCATAGAAATGGAGCAGGGATTAAATAAATAAGAAATAGATCAATGTATTCAATTAAATAATTTATTCAACAGATTTTAATTTCTGAAACCCAGTTTTCTTTCACGAATGAAACTATTTTCGTTTAATCTGCCTATTATGATTATCATCACTTTTAATGTTTTTATCTAACAATGTAATTCTTTCAAAACAAGTCTGTATAAGAAAAAACTCCTAAAATATTTGTTATTTCTAATTTTATGAATTTCCATTAATCTTTACTATTAAAAAATTATTAAAGAATTAATTTCTTAAGTTGATGACATTGGGGTAATCATAGAGTTTATTAGATAGATATGATGTTTATAAAAAATTATCAGCATATAAAATCCATACTTAAATAGAAAGAAACAAATTGCCATGACACTAATAATGCTAATAATAAAAATATAAATAATATTAATAACAAATAATGTAATTCTAAAAAATATTAAAATATTATTATTTGTGAAAATTGTAAATATTTAAATAGAAATAGGTGAAATTTTGATTAATGGTGTGTCATTGTTCTCAAATGTTGGAATTGATGAAATATTTTTTAAGGATTATGAAATTAATATAGTTGCTTCTAATGAACTAATTCAAAAAAGATGTGAATTTTATTCATATTTATATCCTGATGTTGAAATGGTTTGTGGAGATATTGCACATCAAAGCATTTTCAACAAAATGATTAAATTATATAATGAAAATAACTGTGAATTTTTAATATCAACACCACCATGTCAAGGAATGAGCCAAGCAGGTAAAATGGATGAAAATGATGAAAGAAACTATTTAATAATTCATACTATTAATTTTATCAAAAAAACACTTCCCGACAATATTATAATAGAAAATGTTCCACAAATGCTCAAATTTTCAATTAAAGTAGATAAAAAAGTTGTTAAAATCATTCATTATATTAAAAAAGAATTAGAACCATTAGGATACTATATAAATTATAGGGTTCTTGATGCATGTGATTATGAAACTCCTCAAAATAGAAAAAGAGCCATCATTTTACTTTCAAAGATAGGAAAATGGAAATTTCCAGCGAAGGCAAAAATAATAACTGTTAAAGAAGCTATTGGTGACTTACCATCACTTGAAAGTGGAGAAAAATCTAATATTCCTAATCATAATGCCAAAAAACATAATGAAAGACATATTAAATGGATGAAACACACACCAACTGGTGAAACTGCTTTTGATAACAAAACTTACTACCCTCAAAAAGATGGAAGAAAAATTAGAGGTTATAGAACAACATACAAAAGAATAGGATGGAGTACACCAGCTCCAACGATAACAATGTGTAATGGATCAGTTTCATCACAGAATAATGTGCATCCAGGTAGAAAATTGAAAGACGGTACATACTCAGATGCAAGAGTTTTAACTATATTGGAGTTATTAAGATTAACTGGTCTACCAGACAATTGGGATATTCCCAAATGGGCAAGCGAAAATTTTACTAGACAAGTTATAGGAGAATCATTCCCACCAAAATTTGCCTCAAAACTTTTAGAAACGATGCCTAAAGGAGATCTATATGGATGAAAAATTTAAAAAAATCCCAGATGATGGGTATTTTTGGCAAGCACCTGGAAATGGACGACCATTTGACTCCAAATTAGAATATTGGCAATTAGGTTACATGTCCCAAAGAAGTATTGGTGTATTACAATTTCTTGAAAAAGTAGGCACGATATCAAAAAATAATTTTAAAAAAAGGATATGGGAATATTTAGATGATGAATTTGGACACGAAGAAAACCAATCATTAAAAACTCATTTTTATAGACCACTAGAATTTGTTGGGTTTATCCGAAATATTGAAAATGATGTTAGTTTATCCACAAGAGGAAAAAATTTTTTAACAGAAATAGGAAACGAAAACTATGAAAAAGCATTAAAATTTTATATACTACAACTTTTAGAAACAAAATATCCAAATTCGGCAACAGAAAAAGTTAAACTATCATTATTCCCATTTAGCATACTTTTTAAATTATTGCTTGATAATCAGATAGACAAAAAGTGGTTGATTAACAAAATACCTTTTATAAATAATAGTAATGATGTTTATAACATTTCTATAAATAACTATGATAAATCGATGATTAAACACTCACATGAAAAGTTTAATAGTTGGGTTATAAGTTCTTTAGTGGCTTTAGGTATTTTAAATAAGGATGAAAAATACATTACTATTTCAGAAACATATAAACCATATATAAGCTCTTTTTTAGAAAATTTAAGTTATGAAGATATGTTTTTCTCAAAAGAAGAAGAAATTAGCTGTAAAAGAGAAAAAATAATTTATTTTAAAAGAAATAAAAAAATTACACAAAAAGTATTAGCAGAATGTGATTATAAATGTTTTATCAATTCAAATCATTTAACTTTTCCTACAGAAGATAAGGAAAACTATGTTGAAGGACATCATGTAATACCACTTAGATTTAGTGAAAGTTTTGATGAAACTCTTGATTGCGAAGATAATATTATTCCATTATGCCCAAATTGCCATAAAGAGATTCATTATGCAATAGATGAAAATAAAAATCAGATATTAAAAACAATTTTCAAAAGAAAAACAAAATTAACAAGTTTTGATGTTGAGATTGACGATTTAAGAGAGTACTATTTTAAATAATCTTTTCAATTCATTAAAACTCTTTAAAACTTATGATAATATTAATAAAAATATTAAGATTAATCGCAATATTATTGTTAAAAGAAATTGAGACTGTCAAAAACTTGGGTTTTTTGATTTGCATTGTTTTTTTACCAACAGTAGATTAAACTGGATTTGTTTCGTTTAATCTTAAAAATAAGCATGAAAAGTATTTATATTAAAAGGAACAGAATATTTAATATAGAAACTATAAAAATACCTGCTCCAAATTATGATCTGTTTAATTAGAAAATTCTAATGTTAAAATATCTAAAAAGCTTAAAATGCCTTAAAAAAGATATTTTGCATATTTAAATGTTTACTAATTCATGGACAAATGAAAAAGGTACAGTAAGGTTTCACGATTATTTCATCGTTTTCAATTTTTACATTATCTTTAAATACTTCTTCAGCAGAACTATTATTGTGTGAGTTATTATTTGCTCTCATAAATAATAATATCACACATTTTATTATTAAATATATTATGCTACTGATAAATGGCTAGCACCGTAATTTTGAACAGTGCCGAGACTGTAAAAAAGTGTGGAGTTTTTTCAATTTTTCATGTTTCTTTTATATATAAAACATGAATTTTCATGAAAAACTCCACAAAAATTTACAACCTCACAGTGCCATTAAATTAATTTATAATAAAAAATATTTGCGGAAAATGAAATTAATACTTTTAATAAGAGATTATTTATATCATTAACAATATAATATTTATTAATATATCATTAATCTGAACAAAATCAACATCCAAGTTTATAATTTATATAAAATATAACAAAAAAATTATTCAATGATAATATGAAAAATAAAATTATTGTAATATCTGTTTTAGTATTAGTAATTGCTATTAGCGGATGTGTTAACTCAGATATGGAAAATATTAATCAGATTATACCAAAGTTAAATGATAATATAAAAAGCGGTGATTCAAATTTTAATCTTGCTGTTGATGGATTAAATGCGAATAAAGCTAATGTTGCAGAGACCAGAGTAAAAACAGCTATTGAAAAATTTAATAATGCTAAAATTAACATTGATGATATGCGAAAAAACTACAAAAATCTAAATAACACTAAATACATTAATTACATTGATTTAATATCAGAAGAATTAGATTATAAGATTAATGCGAGTTTAGCTCTACAATCCGCTATTAGGACACCAAGTAGTGATAAACAGCTATTTAATGAGTATGTTAGCTATGCAAACTCGTGGATGTTGAAAGGATTCTATATTCAAGATGAAAGAAATAGTTTAGTTTTAAATAATCCAAATTTATTTAATTAAAATTAGTTAAATAAATTTCTTTAATACAGTTTGGAGGAATAATATTTGAATAAAATAAAAATTGCTATTGTTGGAATGGGAAATTGTGCAAGTTCATTAATTCAAGGAATTAATTATTACACTAATAAAGAAGAGAAAAATATCACAGGACTTATACACTGGAAAATTGGAAAATACTTAGCATCAGATATTGAAGTAGTTGCAGCATTTGATGTAGATAAAAGAAAAGTGAATAAAACCATAGATGAAGCAATTTTTGCAGAACCAAACTGTACCACAATATTTCAAAAAGAAATACCAAAAACAGAGGTTAAAGTTTCAATGGGATATGTTTTAGATGGTGTTGCTCCGCACATGAAGAATTACGATGAAAAAAATAGTTTTGCTGTTTCTAACGAACAGTCCGTTGATGTGGTTTCTGTTCTTAAAGAAAGTGGAGCTGAAATTCTCATAAACTATCTTCCAGTAGGCTCAGAAAAAGCAGCGAGATTCTATTCTGAGAAAGCTTTAGAAGCAGGAATCGCTTTCATAAACTGTATGCCAGTTTTCATAGTGAGTGATAAAAAATGGAGCGAAAAATTCAAATCCAAAGGAATTCCAATTATTGGAGATGATATTAAAGCTCAAATAGGAGCCACAATAACACACAGAACATTAGCAAATTTATTCAGAGAAAGAGGTGTGAAATTAGATAGAACATACCAATTAAACACAGGAGGAAACACAGATTTCCTTAACATGCTTAGCAGAGATCGTTTAAATTCTAAAAAAGAATCTAAAACAGAAGCCGTTCAATCTGTTATTGGGGAAAGACTATCTTCAGAAAACATCCATATAGGTCCAAGTGATTATGTCCCATGGCAAAAAGACAACAAAGTATGTTACTTAAGAATGGAAGGTCGTACATTTGGTGATGTTCCAATGAACATTGAATTAAGACTAAGTGTTGAAGACTCTCCAAATTCAGCAGCCTGTGTAATTGATGCTATAAGATGTTGTAAATTAGCTATTGATAGAGGAATAGGTGGAGAATTAACAGCTATTTCTTCTTATGTGATGAAACACCCTACACACCAATTTACTGATGAAATAGCTGCTCAAAATCTTAATGACTTTATTGAAGGCAAAATAGAAAGATAAAACATTATTCCAAAAAAAAGTTTTATTTCAAAATAAATAATGAAAATTATCTGATAGTTGATTTAACAAAATAAGAAAAAGTAATAAATGGTTTTATAAAATCCATTTAAACAAATAAAAAAAAAATGAAAAATTAATCAGTGATAACTCCATTCCCATCAATAAATAAGAAAAATGATTTAGAACTATCATTGAAGTTACAAATTAAAACTTTAAAACCATAAATTCCGTAATGAACATTAGATATGTACTCTGGAGTTTGTGGAACAAGACCATTCCCATTATCAGGAAAATTATCTTTAAGATAAGTATATATCTGATTTCTTGCATTATCTTTAGTTAAAAAGTCTGAAGTGCAAGTACCATTCTGACCATCAACAAAAACATTTCCAATAGTCTTATTGATGTTCACATCAAAAACAGGGAAAATATAAGTATTGTTTTCATAGTAAGTACCATCCTGAACAACACAATCAGAACTAAGGAAAATCCAAACACTATTACTTGCTATAATTTTTGCATCATCCATACTTAACTCTGGATTAAATGCAGATATAAACCCAAATACATTAACAAAGCAAAATATAACTATTATTATTACAAAAAGCCTTTTAAAATTTTGTGATTTCATTTTAAACACCGACCAACAAATATTTTTAAAATATCTTGTTTACTCAAATAACATTTTACTCAACATTTATTATTCAAATGTTTTATTTACACCTGAATATTATATAGATATTTATTTGAGCATACCATTGCTATTTGAGCATACCATAGCATTCAAATATTTTAAATTAAGTCCTATCTTTCAAAAACATAATTAAAAATATCTGAATTAAATCGGGTTTAAAATAGATAATAATTATTATGACGAAAGATGGATAAATTCTTCAAGCACTATGCTATTTTCACTTACAACATTAATGTCAAAAGTTAAGGACTTACTATAACCAAAACCTGACGAACTAATGATAAATAAGCTTATTAAGCATATAGCAACAACCAAACATTTTATGTTGCTTCTTACAGACAGCATATAAATCCATACAATTATTTTTCTAATATTAATGCCAAAAAGACATTAAACATACTTAACAAATTCACCTTTAATTTATTAATTATAACCAATTTACCTCAATTATAACTAACACATATTTTTTAACTAATAAACAATCTGCTGTAAGCCTTAAGTATAATATCTCAAAAATATAACAATGATTAATTTTTTTATAAAATACCTAATAGCTATTTACAAATTGTTAAACATAGTATAGATTACATAATATATAAAGTTTTCTATTTTAATAAAAACTTAAATTACTAAATTTAGCAGTCGTAAATTGATATATTAATTGTTTAAAAAGTTAAAATATTGAATATAAGAAGAATAAAAAATGATAAAATAGCATGAATTAACATATATGAAAAAATTAACAAAAAACATCCCTTCAGAGGAAATTTGTTACATATTCATTTAAAAAATTAAAATCATCTAAAGTGTTGATATTAAAAGCTAATTCTAACTTAGAAAGAATTAATCTTTCTTCCTCCTGAATTACATCTTTACTAACTAAAATATTTAATCCTGAAGGCACTAAATCATCAATAACAATAGAAGGTTTAATATTATATTTTTCAAATATTTGTATTGGTATCATCAAAGATAAAGATTCTTTATTATTATTTAAATAATTTTCAACAACATTATCAATAATATTTGATGAAATTAAAGGTAAATCAGAGTTTATAAATAATAATATATCTGTATCAGAATATTTTTCTAATGTTCTTAATATATAAGATAGATCTTCAAGATATTCTAAACCTGAAGTGTTAAATATATGTAAAAAAGGTTTTTTAGTCCTATTCATACAGCCATTAGATTCTTTCCTGATTTCATTAGAATTATCCTCTTTACGATGAAAATTATAATTAAAGTCCGTATTATATTCATCCAACAAATATTCTCTTGTTTTAGGCGTGTTTGGACTGACTGCAACAACAACTTCATCAATATATTTAGAATTAAAAAGGGTTTGAATAACATGATCAATTAAAGCTTTATCCTGAAATCTAAGAAGAGGTTTCTCAACATCGACTTTAAGTCTTGTTCCTCTGCCTCCTGCCATTAAAATAGCTATTATCATATTCAAAAACCTTTTTATTAAACATCTAATATTTTATCTAACTTTATTAACGCAATATAATATATTACAAATTTAAAGAAACTTGTTTTTTAAAAATATTATCAAGCTTACTATAAATCCCATATTTAAAAATAATAAATATAGTGTCATGACAAATTTATTCTTTCTATTTTAGTATTGATTTTTATTATTGATAATTTTTCATTAGAATCGTATTTAGTGAAATTTCAACTGAATAATCCTTTGATTTCCTGAAA
>JAISTD010000013.1 GCA_031272765.1 Candidatus Methanovirga australis
GCATTACTCGGAACAGCTGATTCAATGAACTTCGGTGCAACTGGTGAGATTTTACCTACCATTCTTGAAGCATTAGAAAAAAGATCTAAATAAATCTTTTTTCTTATTTTATTTTTTTAATTCTTTAGTAGATATCATATATAGTATTAATTTACTTACATCTTCAAAATATTTTTCTTGATCTATATTTAAATCTTTAAGTATTTTTTCACGATCTAAAGACATGTTTGAAAGATTTTTAGATATCATAGATAATAAAATAGAAACTTCAGATGGATCAATATCTTGACGTATCGTTTTATCTTTAATACCCATTTCAAGAGAGTCTCTAAGAATCAAAAATCTTTCTTTCCGTAATTTTAATATTTCTATTGCACATGCACTTAAATAAGGAAAATTATTTTCATTCTTTTTTAATTTCTCATTATCATTTTCCTGACCAATTATTCTTTTGTCAGATAAATTAAATCTTCCTGATTGAAAATAATTATAAATTTGAACATAATTTGGATACTCACAAGTAAAATCATTATAAGCATTTCTATAAGCATTTACTTTATCAATACCATTATTTTCATTGCTTACAGCATTTTTTATCATTGAATGTAAAATTTGAGTTCCTTTGAGTACTATTGCAAAAAATAATGATTCTTTATTTTCAAAATATAAGTATAACGTTGACTTAGAAAGTTCTACTTCTAAAGCAATATCGCTCATAGAAACATTATCAAAACCTTCTAAAAAAAACAATTTTTCAGCAGCATTAATGATATCATGTCTTCGCTGCTTTTTTTCTCTCTCTCTTCTTCTTTGAATAACCGACATTCAACTACTACCCTTTAATTTATATAATATTATGAATAATTTATAATATAGAAAATCTATTGTTAATATTAGCTATTAATACTTTTATATCACTCTACCACAATCATGAAATGTTAGATGATGTCCATTTAAACTATAAGATCATATATTTCATTAAAACTTTAAAAGATTATAATATATCTCTAATTGAAATTCAACAAATTGAGGATAATTTTCAAATGAGCTTTTAAAGAAATATAAACAATTAAAAATCTTCTAAACTTATTAAAAATAAAAGATTTTTAAAATCCTTAAAAATTAGGAAAATAATACATACAAAAATATTGATTAATACTTTCATCATCAGAAACTACAATTTCAACAGTTACTCCAACTGGAGTTAAATGAGCAGAAATTCCTGGATTATTATCTTAAATACATGGAAATTATAATTCCATTTATACAATTCCACCAATATAATTTAAACATTAAAAATTTAAGAGATTTATATCAATGAATAATAATCATATAATGAACAATGATTTAATTAATAATAGTTCATATCCACATAATATTTATGGTTAAACTAATAAATAATACTATGTTTGTTCTTTAATCATATTAAAAAATAACTTGTTGTTTTAATTAAATTGATTGTATAATAATTTTATATGGGGTGGTTATAATGTTTTTTGAATTAAGTTTTTTGAGTTTTAAATATTACCAAAAATTTTGATTTTGTAATTATGAAAATTACCAAAAATCTTTGATTTTTGTAATTATGAAAATCTTTGATTTTCAGTAATCTTTGATTTTCAGTGATTAAAAGTATAATTAAGATTAATTTTTTTAATTTGATTAAAATTCTTAATTTTCATTTTAATTATTTAAAATATATTATTTTTTTTATAAATAATTCTTATTAAAATTAATTTTGATAAAATTAATCATTAAGTAATAGTAATAAAATAATGTAGTGTAATTAAAAAATGTTATATAGTATACAGTAATAAAATAATGTAGTGTAATTAAAAAATGTATTACTTAAAAACTATATTATTTAAGAAATGTATTTTTTATATGAATTAAGGATAATATAAATTAATACATGTATCTTATAATAAGTTTGATAATGTTTTTAAAAAATAAGTTTCTTTAAATTCTCAATAACCAATCAAATACCCTTTATCATATAAAATATAAACTATTTCAATTTAATTTTTCAAAATATTAATTTAAACTTATTAAAACGAAGAATTAATTCTTCTAAATTATAAAATAAAAAATTTTATAATTAAAAAAATAAGAAGATTATCGATGATAAAATTATTGATAATGAAGAAAATAATAGAAACTCTGGTTCCTAAGTTCCTCATGCCTTCGGAACCAAAGATTTTCTAACATTTTAAATCCTCGATTTATAAAATATTTAAAAACTTTTCCAAAATGACTATAATAAATATAAATAAATTTATAATTACTAAAGGTGAGTAATAATGCCAAGTTTGCCATTAGGAATCCCTTCAAATGTTAAAAAGTACTTTTACAACCGTAAAAACGAATTAGTGAACCTTAAATCACTCTTAAATTCTTTGAATCAAAATGTGGCTAATCAAATTCTCATCACAGGAAATAGAGGAGTTGGAAAATCTTTTCTTTTAAAAAAACTACTTTTAGAGCTTCCAAAAAACATATTAACAAGTTATATTGACATATCCAATTTGTATGGAATTCAAAAAGAAAATTTAACAGAAGAATAGATAATGCAGGCGCTTCTTGAAAATATGAATAATTCACTTAGAAACGATGATGATACATTAAAGAAAATACAAAATTCTATTAAAGACATTATACTACAAATAAAAAATAAGGAGTATGATTTTAAAGATGCAGGAAATATCTTTGGAGTTGGAATTCCTGATACAACAGATGATTATCAAAAGTTGAGTAAGTTTGTAATGGAATACCCTCAAAAAATTGTGGATTCATCAAAAGGTAAGATTAAAGGTTTTGTAATTGTCATTGATGAATTCCAATTTATAGGTGAATTAGAATCTCCAGAAGCATTTTTTTGGCTGATAAGAAGTTTCACACAAAAACAAGATAATGTTAGTTATATTTTCACTGGATCCACATCAACAACAAGTGAAATGGTAAGTAAACTTAATGGGATTAATGGAGCATTTGGAAATAGGATGATACAATTTAATTTAGATCCATTTACAAAAGAAAAAACAAGAAATTATCTTAAAGAAAAAGTAAATGAAATTAAATTTACTGACGATGGATTAGAAAGATTTTATAAATGTACAAGAGGATATCCAGCATACATTAATAGTTTTTGTAATATGATGTCTTCATCAATCCTTTACGATGAAAACAAAGTTATCAATGAATTCTATCAAAAATTAGAGCAAATAGCAGTTAAATGGATAACAATATGGTCATCACTTTCAAACCAGGAAAAAGATATAATAAGCACTCTTGTTGAAAACAAATCTCTTAAATGGAATGAATTAATAAAAAAACTTGATTTTTCAGAAAGTACAGTTAGGAAAAACCTTATAAAACTAAAAAATAAAGGTTTAATAAGGCATCATAATAAAATTTATAAGGTAGAAGACCATATGCTAAGCTCATGGCTTAAAAACGAAAAAGATAAAAATGGATTTTATCCATCTTAGATTTAAATACTATAAAAATTTCTTTTTTTTTATAAAAACCCTAAAACTTCTCATCAACTATTTACCCCTCCCAAATAACATTAGTATCTCTACTACTATAATATCAAACCAAATCACTTTCTTCTACAATACATTAAACCAAAAACACTCAAAAACAGTGATAAAGACTGCTTAATAAGTGAAACTGTAGCTTTATCAAAATAATAGTGTGAGAATAAGTCTAAAATATAAACTGGAGTTTTACTATAAAGGATGCAGATGAAAAATATTCTTCATATTCATTTAAATCACCTTTTTATATTTAATTAGTCTAATCTGCAACGATCATAATCAAATTCTAACCATTTATCATTACCAGTATTGAAAGGAGCACCAGCTGATAAT
>JAISTD010000016.1 GCA_031272765.1 Candidatus Methanovirga australis
GTTATATTGTTTCTCACTCTCTTATCGTGAGAGATTTGGTAAAAATCGAGAGAAAAGTAAATGTGAATGCCTACAACTTTTATAGTCAACTAATCATACTTATGATCTTCTTTACGAGCTTTAAGGATACATATTAAAGATATTCCGATGAGAATGAAATGGACAATATTTTCCTGAGTCCTTAAGCTTTTTGTACCATTTGCTGGTACAAAAAAATTAAGTATCTCTTGATTGTTGTATATCGATAAAAACCCTATCATTAACATGTATGTAAATTGGAAGAAAAACGAACCAATGGAAGAAAATTGATATTTTTTTATAAAAATATTTGAGTCTTGCATATATATTTTGCCATAAATTGTGTTAATTCTATTATTTTGTAGTCCCAAAAAAACAGAACAAATAAAAATCCCAATGAGAAATGAGAAGGAATTCAATGTCAGAAGTAGACCAAAAATACAAATATAATAAAGGTAAGAACCAATAATTTTAAAAAAAATACTCCCAATTTCAAAGCCTAGTAGATAAAGACAATATATTAAAAAAATTTGTTTTTGACCTAGGTAAGATAAACTATAAAAAGGAGTATAGAATAATACAAAAGACATTATAAATCCTCGGACAGAAGCAGGTATCATATATGGAGTATTAATCTTTTCTTTGTATAAATGCCTTAGCACTAAAAAGATTATTATACTAACCAATAATAATGCTACTATAACTGATGACTCAATATATATTGCCCTAGCGTATCTTTCGATAAATAGGAGAGAAAGTAGTAGAAGGAACAAAAAAAGTTGTGTAAAAAGTTTTGTACTAGTTGAAACAGTCACACTTATAAGATTTTTATTAGTATTAAGTGTATGGCTAAGTGGTATAAGGACAGATAAATATAAAAAGGATAACAATATAAAAATAAAACAATATATTTTAGTATTGTAAGAAATCCAGAAGGTCAATAATATTATAACTAATAATAGACCACTTTTAATCCAATCATTCTTTTTTATTTTGAAATAAGGCAGTTCACGTATTGATAAAAAGTAGGGCCACCCCCAACTAGATGCAATACCTAAAAATATTCCACCCAATACTAAAAACATAGGACTTGTAATATAAAAGCAAGAAATTATATATCCCAAAATTTCAAAAACTATTGATAGTATTAGAAGTTGTTGGTTAGTTTTTTTTAGAATTGGACCTAAAAATACTCCTGATCCTCTTAAACAATAAATGAGAAGTAAAGGAATAAGATAATAATAACCCTTACCATTCTGGCTATAAATTTCAAAATAGATAGCAAAGGGTAGAATAATACTAATATTTGCCAATAAATTTAAAATAGGAATAAATAAATTTTTGCTAAAGATGTTTATCATAGGATTTTTCCTTATAGATGGTAATTTTAATGTGAAGACTTCAAACTAACTAGGATGTCTATAAAATACAAGAAATATTAGATAAAACTATAAATCCTAAAAAAGTTGAACGGAGATATTATTCAGTATATAAAACTAGCATATTATATCCATTTTCTAGATTTAATTGAGTATATCAAGTAGATTTATTTTTTTTTCATGAATTATTTTGCAAGCTTCTAATATTTCAAATTTATCTCTTTCTTCAATTTGTGGAAATATGAATACTTTTGGAATTTGAGAAGTGCTTTCACTATACAAGTTTACATATAAACCGGTTGAAATGATTAAATCTGTTTGATTCAAATTTGAGATTTCTGTACTAATTTTAATGTTATATTTAGTAGCTAATATAGAATTTAACTTTAATATAATTCCTTTCTCAACAAATGGAGGGGAGTCAGTTATAAGCATAATATTTATTTCAGGTTCAAAATCCATTGGTGAAAATTCTACAAGATATGCTTGAGTAAGCCTAAACGTTAATGATTTTATAATTCCTTCTTGTGTATTAGAAGTTGACCTAACTATATTTTTTTGTATAGTGGGTAATAACGTTGGGAAGTTATCATAAGAAAATTTAAGTAAATTTAAATCCTGCAAATTAAAGTATGCGTGCTTAAATAGGAATACGGAGATATAAGAGGATATGATATGCGATAATAAATTTCTTCCGTTTTCAGAATTAATATCCCATGTTGGATGTTTTTTTTTTATAAAAATTAAAAAAGAGATAATATTATAAAAAGTACAAGGAGCTTTTTTTTCTAAAATATTCAAAGTATAAAAGAGTTTATCTTCAAACTGATAGAATTCTGGAAAAGTGTATAAAAGAATTAGATTAAATTCTAATTCTACAGTACTTAATTTAAAATAATTATGCAATGTTGCTGCTAATTTAACTAAAATATCAGATTTCCCAGTTAATTCTTTATAAAAATTAGGGAATAAAGAACTTGAAAGTTTATTGTTATGAGCTCTTGTTGCATTTACAAGTAATAGATATAAAAATAGATTTTTTCTGCCTTCAGAGATACTCAAGGGGAGATTCTTGAATAAGTCGCCTTTCAATTTTTGAATAATTTCTTTATCCATCAATTCAAATGGAAATTTTAAACCATTGTATATTCGCCACAGAATGCTAGTAAAACAATAACGAATGATTACTTCATTACCGTTTAAAAAAATTTCATTTTTTTTCACACTAAGTCTGATATCTATAAATTTAAATATGTAATTTATTTTTCGAATAATATTTTTTAGGGTGCTTTCGCTGATATAATATTTCGCACAAAAATTCAAAAAATTGATAGATGATGCATGAACTAGCTCTAATAATAGTTTAATAGCGTCACAAGACTCTAAAATTCTATATCTTAATTCTAAAAATTCTATTTTATTTCCCAAAAAGGTATAGTTATTTGAGTCGGAATCTAAGACAAAGGCCGTATTTTCTGAGGAATTAATAGAAAGCTCATTTAATTCTTTAATGTATTTATATATCGTTTTTTTTGATACGTTAATTTTATGAGAGAGCGATTCAATCGTATATCCATTATATTCGCGATATAGGGCATTTAATATTTCTAATTTTATAGTAATATCCCTTGAATAGAGAGCTTTTAGTGGTAATTCTTCAATGACTTTAAACATATTATTCCTAATTGATTTTGCAAATTTTATATGATAAAGTATAGCCTTTTTTTTGAATATTTACAAGATTTTATAGGTAGTCTATATATTTTTTTAATATAAAAAAAGTAATAACTTAGAGGTAAAAATTTAACTCTTCTTTAGCCATAAAAGTTGTAGTATTAAATATACTTAATTTTTAATCTATAGGAGAACTAGTAGATGTCGTGTAATAAAATATTTAGTGAACGTTTGTTCAAATTGATAAATGCCACTGGAAAATCTGTAAATCAAATTGAAAGAGAGTTAGGTTACTCAAGGAATGCCATAAGTAACTATAAAGAAGGTTCAGAACCATCAGGAACTAGGTTAGTTGAACTAGCAAATTTTTTTGAAGTAACACCTGATTACTTAATTGGAATTAGTAATGATTCACAGACAGAAAGTTTAAACATTAGTTCCTTTTTTCAAAAATTAACATTAATTGAAAAAATGGAATTAGGAAAAGTTTATCAGGAATGGTTATCAAATCTTCTTAAGTCAGAATGTTCTTTAGGCATTAATTATAATGTAGATAACATTCAAAGAGTAAATAAAGCAGAGTGAAAATTTTGCTTTTGTTAGAAGGTATTTTTCTTTGGAATAATTTATTATTTTCAATTAGTAAATTTATCTAAAATTTAATAGTAATACCTTAAAGCAATGCTACAAGTAAAATTAAGCGAATATCATAATTATATATTAGTGATAACTTTGTTAAAGCATAAAATAAGGAACATAAATGGTGAAAAAACAAATACAAATAAAAGATTTAATTTTTTTTAGGCAAGAGATTATCAGTTATCCAAATGATGGAGAAGTCAAGGAGTACGAGTTGTTATTACGTGCAAAAAATGACGGATGTTATATTTTTCCTGAAGAATTGTTTTATGAAATTATTGAAAATAGAAAATATCATGAAATATATATTTCTCATATCTGTAAAATCCTTAATAATATATTTAAAAGAAAATCGTGCATCTATTCTCTAAATATAGATTATCAAGAGTTGTACTACCCAGAAACTATAGAATTTCTAAGAGAATTTAAATACAAGGATAATCTAAAATTAGAATTAACTGAAAGAATACCATTATATAGGGATAATCCATATGAAGAATTTGTTCCAGTTGAAATAATTAAGGAAATATTTAATCTAGGTTATACCATTGTTTTTGATGATTTTCTTTCAGGAGTTAATACTTTTGAAACTTTATTTATGATTGAACAGTTTATATCAAGAGTAAAAATATCAGCCTTGCCTTTTAAAAAAGTATTATCTCAAAAGGAATTAGAAAAATTTCTTTTTTCTGTTGTTAATACAATAGGTTTTCTTGGTAAAGAGATAGTAATAGAGGGTGTCGAGGAAGAAGAGGTAATTCAAATATTTCCAGCAGAGTGGAAGCAACAAACTTATTTGTATGATTGCCCTCATTTTTTTGATTATTTTGGAGATGATTATTGAATTATATTAACGAAGTTCTAGGTAATCATTTTTTTATAAAATTGTTTTTGATTCCAAGCATTTTAGGCGGAATATATATATCTAAAAATATTATTTATAAAAATCAGCTAAATGTTAATAAATATGTCGCCTACCTCTTATACTCTAGCAACTTTGCCCTTTGGATTTTCATTTTGAAAATGCTGTATATTGAAATAAATCAAGTCTCTGAGTATGGATATTTACTCAGCGATGTCTCTCTTTTATTTATCGCAATTGCTGTTGACTATTTCATAGTTTCTTCATATCAATTTATAGAATTTACTGTCATTCCTTTGTTGCTGGGTTTTTGCTTATTTTATGCGTTTAGTTATGGTTTGAATATCAAATCTATTATATTTATAGGGATTTCTCTAATAACTTTTTGGTTAACATTGTATGTAATATCCAAGTATAAAGCCTCCCTAATGGATAGTATGTTTAATATAGCATTAATAAGTTTTAGTATTTGGTTCTCGGATATCATGTTATCGATATCTAAGTTTCCATTCAACCTAATATACTCAATCGGTGTTTTTTTTAAAACTTTTATGATCTTACTTTTTTCTAAATTTTTATTTTCAATAATATCTTCTATTGTGGAAGATTATTCTAAGTTTAAAAAATATACATATATTGATGCATTAACAAATGTTTATAACAGAAGAAAATTTGAGGAAGTAATGGAAGAAATTACTAAGAGTGACAGAGTAAAGAAATACTCCTTAGTTATTTTCGACGTAGATCATTTTAAAGAAATTAATGATACATTTGGACATAATTCGGGAGATTATGTTTTAAGAGAAATATGTTACTTAGTTGAAAAATTTTTAAGAGAAGTTGAGGAGAACGGTCAATTATTTAGGTATGGTGGTGACGAATTCTTTTTAATTTTTAGAAATAGATCAGGAAGTGAAATAAAAAAAGTTATGGATCAGATTGTAAGAAAAATTTCAGTTGCTAGATTTAATAAGGACTCTTATGAGATTAATGTTACTATTTCTGCAGGAATATCAGAAATTAGAGAAGGTATGAATATGGAACAAGCAATTTCATATGTAGACAACAATTTGTATATCGCAAAATCAAAAGGGAAAAACGGTTCTTATTATGATAAGAAAAACAGGGATACAGAGCAGATAGGATCAGTTAAAATATAATTGATAGGGCAATTGAACTAGGTAATTGAAAATAAAAAATAAAAATATTATTTATAGATTTATTTTGTAAAAGATTAACAAGAAGTAGTGGTCTTATAGATTTTTGATTAATCATCGGTGTTTTATGTAATATTTGCGCTTATCTTTATTTTAGTTTAAATGATATTTTTGGGTAATTATAAAGTATAAGGAGAACTATTGAATAATTTAATATTTTTTTGGGGTATTCTTTGGATATATCTACTTAATGTTCTTAAAAGAAATAGGATGTCAGCCTTTTTCTTTATTTTAGGGAGTATAGGATTTTTTTTTATAATATTGGGTCTTAGTAAACCATATTGGGTATTCTTATTATCACACATAGTTGTAATGGGAACTAGTTTTTTTTGGAGTTGGACACATTGGGTACAAGGTAATCCAATGCATAATTTCCTCTATATTTTTGATTTTCGATCTTCAATTAGTATTTCGATTGATTATGAGTGTTCAGGTATTATTGAAAGCTGCGCGTATGTTTCTCTAGTTCTATTTTTCCCTGCTTATTCACGAAAAGAAAAGCTTCTTTATTCATTGATTGGCCTAATTTGGATATATTTTACTAATATAATTAGA
This sequence comes from Candidatus Methanovirga australis, assembly GCA_031272765.1. Lineage (GTDB taxonomy): Archaea > Methanobacteriota > Methanobacteria > Methanobacteriales > Methanobacteriaceae > Methanovirga > Methanovirga australis. Next base: position 6,345 of record JAISTD010000016.1, read on the forward strand.
CTTTCTGTAGTAATTATTGTCGTACATTTTTTGGGAGTGAAGGCTTTTTATTTATCACATTCAATTTTAGGAAGAGTAGTCTTCTATATATCAATATTGATACTCTACTATAAAATTTTCACATACACACAAGTAACAAAAAATTCTATTATAAATTTCAAAAATTTCGGCAAAATTGGAGATATTAATAAATGATTGAATATTTAATAAATCTAGCGGTGAATCAAATGTTTTTTTGGATTACTTGGATATTAGTACCTATTATTATAGAGATAATTCCATCAATTATATCTGTTTCCAAATTGATGATGAAAAACTTGAGGAAAAAGAATGTAGAAACACCGGATAAACTTCCCTTTATTTCAATTGTTGTACCGGTATACAACTCTGAAAGAACACTTTATCAATGTATAAAATCAATAAATGATTCGTCTTATCCAAATGAGTTAATGCAGGTAATCTTTGCGGATAATAATACTAATCCAGATAAAAGTTTTGAAATATTTGATGAGGCCCATAATAAACATTTCCCAACAATGAATATGTACTGGATGAAAACAGAATCAGGAAAAGCAAAAGCCTTGAATGCTGCACTTTATGAGACGATTGGTACTTATATTATAAATATCGACAGTGATGGAATCCTAGAAAAAAATGCTTTAATGAATTTGATTTTAACTTTTGAAAATGACTCAGAGATATCGGCAATGACTGGTACAATTTTTACCCAAAAAGAAAAAATCAAAAGTACTAAAAATATCTTTTTGAAATTATTGCAAGTTAGTGAGTATTTTGAATATGCTCAAGCTTTCTTATCTGGTAGGTCAATTGAAGCTGACAAAGGGCAACTTTTTACAATGGCAGGGGCGTTCTCTGCATTCAGAAAAGAAGTTCTGTATAGCACTTTTTTATATAATATCAATACCGTTGGCGAAGATACAGACATGACATTTCAGATAAGAGAGGGGAAAAAAAAGAAGGTTGGATTTTGTCCCGAAGCTATATTTTTTGTTGACCCAATTGATAGTCTTGATAGTTTATATCTTCAGCGTCAGAGATGGCAACGAGGTGAAATAGAAGTGACTGAAAATTATATGGGAGAAAATGCAATAATCTCAAATTTTTTTAAAAATTTCATGGTAAGAAGAATGATGATTGACCATACGTTTGTATTCCCTAAGATGATATGGATGTTTGCGAGCATAATATTAATAATGTTTGGTTACTCATTGACAGTACTTATTTTTTCTTATTTTATCATTTACTTATTATATATTTTCGTAGATTTTTTGAATTATATTTGTGCTCATATGCTTCTAAGGTCATTTAAAAAGGAGTTAAAATTTTATTCAAGATTTTGGTGGGTAATTTTTATTTTACCTTTCTATACTTTTATTTGTTCATGGATAAGGCTGGTAGGAATATTAAATACGATGACCAAGTCAGCACAATGGAATTCTCAGCGATTCACTGCGGAAATAAAATTAATAAAAAGCACAATTTATAAAGATATAAAAAAGTTATTTAAAGGAGATTAAAATGAATAATATGAGAAAAAATTATAAATTAAAATTTTATGTAAATGCAAGTCATGCTATTCGTTGGGAAAAGGGCGAAGGAAAGCAACATAATCACACTTGGGAAATTATTTGTGAAATAACGACGAAGAATGACCATATGATCGTTTTCTCAGATATTGAAAAAGCAATAGAATTATATTTTCATAAATTTTTGGGAGTTTTTTTAAACGAAGTCTATCCATTTGATGAATTAAATCCTACACTTGAGAATTTTGCAGATTTTTTATTTAAAGAAATATCAAAATTGGTAGAAAGCTTTGCAGCTGAACTAATTAGAATAGAGGTTGGAGAAACCCCCGTTCGTTTTTATTGTATTACAAAAATTTGAGGTTAATATTATGAAAAAATTTTTTTCTTTTTCTAGCAGTACAATAACAACACTATTCAGCTTTTTTTTATTATTAACATGTTATTTTTCTATTTTTTCACCAAATTTAGTTATTGGAGACAATCCAAAATATGGACAAAGCACAACTCTAGTTACAACTTATTTTATTTTGAGTTCTATAGTTATTTTTGTTGGAATTATAACTTTTGATAATGTAAAAAAATTTTTTAGATTAATATTCATAAAACACAAATTTTTATCATCTGTTTTGATGTTATTTGGAGTAATTCTATTGCAAATAATATTTATTTTTTATGTTCATCCAGAGGTAGGTTGGGATGTAGGGATGCTTCACTATGCTCAAGCTAATAAAAGTAACGCTCAGAATCCAGAGGTTATAGGATATTTTAGTTCAAACACTAATAATTTATTTATTGAGTTATTAATGCATAAGCTAGCTATACTTTTTGGAAATCATACCTGGATATTTTTTGATTATTGCACCCTATTTTTGGTTGATTTATCAGTATTATTAAATTTATTAACAATATCAGTTATTAAAATTAAAAAATTATCTATTGCCATTTATAGCCATGCTTTATTTTTGCTTTTCTTTCCATCAATAATAATTCCTTATACTGATACATGGGTTTTACCGTTAGTCTCGGGTATGCTATTGATATATTTTTTAATATTATATAAGAAAAATTTCATTATAAGACTTTTTTTGAGTGTCGCTTTAGGATTAACACTAGTAGTTACTTATAATGTTAAACCATCTGCAATTATCCCAATTATTGCGATGACAATTATTGAGCTATTATTCATGGTAAAAAGCGGTAAAGTAAAAATTACTCTTAAATTTATAGCTATAGTAATATTAATTATTACTTCAAGCATACTATCTGAAAAATTTATCCAGCAAAAAGTATGTAATCAAACCTTTATTCGAATAACCAAAGGGAGGGAGATTCCAGCAATTCATTTTATTAGTATGGGAGTATCTGGAGAAGGAGGTTATAACGCAAAAGATGCTTTGATGATGTCTATTCTTCAAACTAAGGAAGAACGTGTTAAATATTCCGAAGATAAGCTGGTTGAGCGCTTAAAAGGTAAAGGGGTATTTGGTTATATCAAGTTTCTTTTACAAAAACATTCAAATAATACCTCAGACGGAACTTTCGGTTGGTTAAAAGAAGGAGACTTTTTTAAAGAATCAAGATCTCCCTCCAATACTAGTATATCTGGTAAGATAAAAAACTTTTTTTTGCTTTATGGTACGCACATTGAAGATTTTCGAATGATTACTCAAATTATTTATATTTTTTTCATGATTTTGATTTTATTTGGTGGCAATGATAAAGAGAAAAATATTTTATTTCTTAAATTATGTATTTTAGGGGGATTTTTATATCTCTTAGTATTTGAAGGAGGGCGAAGTAGGTACTTAATTCAATTTTTCCCAATGTTTATGTTGCTTTTTTCCCTTTCATTTTCAAAATCATTTGAAAGGATTAAGAGGTTCTTCATATGCGAAGTAAATGAAGAATTTTAAAAATAAATAAATTAATTTTTAAATTTTCAATATTTAAGCGGAGCGTATTGATATAAAGAGTTACTTTTAAGATTATGAAGAAAATATTCCGTAAAATATTAATGCTCTAATCAATTATCTTCTTCCCTACCTATAGCTCATCTGAATTGTTAAAAAATATAAATTATATGAAAGGATTTATTCCTATTCACATAATTTGAAAAAAATATTTTCAAAATAAAACAAATTAAAAGGAGAAAAATCGTGAAAAAAAAGGTCATTTATTTGATATTGACTCTTACTTTACTAATGACTTTGCAAAGTAAGATTAATGCAGATAATTTTGAATACAATAATGGAGATTTAAAAATAAGAATTGACGGAAACTTTTCTGATTGGAACTCATTTCCTGAAACAATAATTTCTCAATGGAACCCAACTGATAAAGTAAACCAAAGAATAGCTTATAAATATGGAAGATTAGTTTCTGATAGCGATAATATATATTTTTATATTAGAATGGCAGAAGCAGGTAGTAATACATGGATGGTTCCTGCGGTTTATCTTTTAAAAGTCGGAACTACAACATTTGCACTTCAACTTGCAAATCAGAATGGAGATAGTGTTTCAATTGATTCTAATTCAATCCCAATTGATAGTATCAAGGAATATAAATTAAGAGCACAAACTCAAGGAGGAAGTAGCAAGACTATTTCGACAAGTGACAGTGTTATACAGGATGCCAATGCAAAAGCAATTATTAAAAGAACCTCAAATTCTTCAAGCGATAATCAAACAGGATTCACAGATGAGATGGAAGTTAGGATTCCATTTAAAGATTTAGGACTTACAAATAGTAACATGAGTCAAATTATAACGTTACAAAATTATAGTTTAGGAAACCAAGCCTTATCAACAAGTGGGGGAAGTACGGGGCCTTTTTTGCTTACAGTTTTAGGGGGGGTTATTGCGATAATCGGGGCACTAACATATAGAAAAAAACTAAAGAATTGACTTTGTAGTTACCCATTTATAGGTTATACTTTGAAAAAGTTTATTCTATGTTTAAAAAATATCTATTATAATAATGGATTTATAACACCCTACTTGCCAAAAAAATATTTATTTACACTT
>JAISTD010000020.1 GCA_031272765.1 Candidatus Methanovirga australis
CATAGTGTCAAGACAAAATAATTTAGTAAAATTTTAAAAATGAGTTTTCAGGAAATCAAAGGATTAATCAGTTGAAATTTCACTAAATACGATTCTAATGAAAAATTATCAATAATAAAAATCAATACTAAAATAGAAAGAATCAAATGTCATGACAATAGTCATTATGGTTATGTTTGTAAATTATTAATAGTTATATCTTATAAATATCTTTAAATTAAATTTAAATAATGTATATTAATTACTAAAGTTTTATAATTTTATAAAATTTTCAAAATGACTAAATAAACATTAAATATTATTAATGGAAAATAGCTATTTGTGTAATCTTTGCACAACAGGAAAACGATATTTTTCTACAAACTTGGTTCTTTCAATCGTCATCAACTTAAGAAATCTTGTTAAATATAGTCCTTGATATTAATAATTTAATTAATAAATTTTTTATATGATCTTCTGTTATTAAAAATATCTTCAAACATGGTTTATTTCATTATTAAATAATTATAAAATTAATTATATTAATAAATACACTATTTAATTAAATAAAACTTGAAATAAAATAATATTATATTTATTTAAAAAGTCCATTACTTAAAAAAATTATGTCAAGGACTATATTTTTAATAAAAAATTAAACAGATTTACATAAAAAAATTTGCAATTTATTTAAAACCATGGAAAAATATATAAATCAATTCATCGTCTTAAAAATAAAAATCGTTAATTTGATGACATTGCTGTTTAAACTATTCTTAACCACTGAAAATCCTTTGGATTTTCATAATTACAAAAATTGCAAAGCAATTTTTGGTAATTTTCATAATTACAAAAATCGAAGATTTTTGGTAATTTTTACTAATTTAATTTCAAAATAATCTATTATAGAACCTTATAAATATAAACTGGGGATTAATAATGTATCTAAACAAAGAAGAAGAAAAAATGTATCAAGGAGAGTATGGAACTACCGTTGCTAAAAGTATGGAAATATTAGTTGCCTTAGGAGATATATATGAGGCACCATCTCTTATAGACATCAGTTCTGCTCAAATTTCTGGAGTATCATATAAAACCATTGGAGGGGCAGGATTAGAATACTTAGAAGACCTATCCAAAAATGGGGCAAATCTTGTAAATATTCCCTCAACACTAAACCCTGCAGGAATAGACTTAGACAACTGGAAAACATTAAATTTCCCAAAAAAATTCAGTGAAAAACAAAAAAGAATAGTGGAGGCCTATGGAAAACTTGGAGTAAGTAAAACATGCACATGCACACCATACCTAATCGGTAATGTTCCTCGATTAGGAGACCATGTAGCATGGTCAGAATCATCAGCAGTCGCATACCTAAACTCTGTAATTGGCGGCAGAACAAACAGAGAAGGTGGTCCATCAGCATTGGCATCAGCTATTTGCGGTAAAACAGCTATGTACGGTTACCATGAAACCCAGAACAGAATTGCAAACACTATTTTTGACTTAGATATTAAAATATCTGGTCTTGATTATGGAACAGTAGGATACATAGTTGGTAAAGAAATAGGTGATGGTGTTCCATACTTCAACCTAAAAAACAAATCTAAAAATACTGAATTAAAATCTCTTGGAGCAGCATTAGCATCATCTGGTGCAGTTGCATTATACCATATTGAAAATGAAACTCCAGAATATGAACTTGCTAAAAATGATAAGGATTTCAAAACCCTTGAAAAAATAACAATAAGCAAAGAAGATATTCTAACCACAAAAGAAAACTTATCAACCACAAATGAAGAAGCTGACTTAGTATGTTTAGGATGTCCACATGCTTCTTTAGAAGAAATAAAAGAAATTGCAATGTTTGTCAAAGGAAAAGCTATTAAAAATCAGTTATGGGTTTGCACATCTATTAATATTAAATCATCTGCAGATAGAATGGGTTACACAAAAATCATAGAAAATAGTGGAGGACATATACCCACAGATACTTGTATGGTTGTAGCTCCAATTGAAGATATGGGATATAAAAATATTGGTGTAAATTCTGCAAAGGCAGCCAACTATGTACCAAGTATGTGCGGACTAAATGTCATATACGATGACTTTAAAAAACTCATAAAATTCAAATAAAATCCTAAAGTTGACAAAAATTGTTCTTATACATGACAATAAAAAAAAAATCTTAAAAATATTTAGTTTATAGTGCTTGTTGCACAACTCGCTTTTCAGTGAACAAAATATATTTTAATAAAATATTATTAAAAATTTTTTAATTACCAAAAATTTTTAATTTTTGTAATTATGAAAATCCAAAGGATTTTCAGTGATTAGTAATTCATATATTTAATATTGTTCAATTTAATTTAAATATTAATTGAACAAAAATAATTGTGCAACAGACTCTTATAGATGATGTTGCACAAACATTTCAATATTTACCTACTAATAACCCATTATTGTAAATATAAATGACAGATGAATATTCTCCAAGAATCTTAAAAAAAAACTCTAACTAAACACCTACGAACTAAACATAAGTATCATACCAAACCCATATAAGAATACTTATAAAATACTACATAAGGAATCTTGACTCAAATTATCCATCAGAGTCTGTCCAATAAGCACATTATTGTCAAATTTTTTAGGGGATATTAATGAGATAGGGTCATATGAAAACTAATTATAAGCTTCTAATCAAATTTTTACTAATTTTAGAGGCTGTCCAACAATTATTTTTGTTCAACCTATATAAATTCTTAAGTGAACAATTTTTAAATATTTAAAATAATTTAAATAATTTTCAATAAAAATCAATAGACTAAATTTTTGTTCAGCAAGTCAGAATTGTTAGACCGACTCTTTAAACAGAAAAAATAATTATTGAACAGACTCCATCACTCTCTTTCTAACCTCCATTAAACAAGCAAAAAAAAATAGATTATAATTAAACTCTTTAAAACCAAATTTAACTCCTAATTATATTTATTTAAAGTTTTAAACCATTTAAAATTTAAATTTAAATTTAAAAAAAATAATAAAATAATAAATAGCTATTAATGAAATAAAGTACCTTAAAACTATTTTAGAATTTCTCAATTTATTCATGAAACATATACAGAATTATTATAATGAGATGTATACAACATTACTGAGAGTTTCTATAAACTCAATATCTTAAAATTTTAGATTTTTAAATTTTCTAATTTGGGCTTTAAATCCAAAACAAAGAACTTTTAACAAATATTAAATTCATCGATATTAACAAAGTTAGGTTAATAGAAGCTCTCTACTATAGATTATAGTGTCATGACAAATTTATTTTTGTGCATTGATTGATTTTTATACATAGTGTTTTGATAGTTTCTCATCGGCTACCTCTTTAGTAAGTTTCCAAGCTATTTTACTCTTTTTTTCATTTTTATAGCCATAAAATGCCTCAATTTCACTAATTAACAAATTTTTACTCCCAAATCTTCTCTTAGTACACATAATATCCATCACATTAATCTCTATCTCCGCAATATTAAGCCAACTGGCATGCTTTGGAGTATAATTAAATTCCAATTTTTATTCAATATTCGTTCAGCCTCATCTTCATCAAATATTATCAGTAATAGATTTTTTAAAATGAGTATTTAAGTTATAGCAAAATCATAGATTTTGCTTACCATCCAAATCAGAGATTTGGATAATATCCAACACGAGTCTTATTTTTATAGCATCAGTGAATACTTCATCGACTAAATATTTAATATATTCTGCGAACATCTTTCTTGGTTCTTCTAATCTGTAACAGTTACATCTCTTTTACCTCCTTTAAAATTACTGAAAATCCAATGGATTACTGAAAATCGAAGATTTTCATAATTAGAAAAATCAAAGTTTTTTAGTAATTTTCATAATTACAAAAATTGCAAAGCAATTTTTGGTAATCAACAGCAACAAAAATATTTGCTTTACCGTTTCTTTTATACTCATAATCATACCTCTCAGGGCTGCCTATATTTCATTGGATATACTTTTTCTATTATCCTCAAGAAGCTGTTTAGGT
>JAISTD010000027.1 GCA_031272765.1 Candidatus Methanovirga australis
ATTCGAAATATTATTACATAAAATACCAAACATACTTTATGGAGATATTAAAAAGGAATTAGAAGCTTATTATAAGATATTGTTAATGTCATGGATTCAACTTCTTGGTTTCCAAATAGATTCTGAAATACAAACAATAAAAGGAAGATTAGATGCTGTATTAAAACACGAAAATTTAGTTCTAATAATTGAATTTAAATTTTCATTAAAAGATGATCTTGATAAAATGATTAATAATGCTTTTAGCCAGATTATAAAAAATGAATATTACAAACCTTACCAAAATAAAAAAGTCATATTGCTTGCAGTAGCATTTAAATCAAGAGACATTAAATGCGAACTTAAAACATTAGAAGAATGTCTAAATGAATAGTTAAGGTGTTATTTTTGGCAAAAAAAAATTACTACTTATTATCTGATGGAAAATTGAAAAGGAAAGAAAATACTATTTATTTTATTAATGAAAAAGGTAAAAAACCAATACCTATAAATAAAATTTATTCAATTTATGCTTATGGTCAAATTACAATATCATCTCAAGTTATTAGTTTATTCGCTAAAACAGGCATTCCTATTCATTTTTTTAATTACTATGGTTTTTACAACGGTAGTTTTTATCCAAGAGAGACACTATTATCTGGTGATTTACTTGTTAAACAAGCTGAAAACTATCTCAATCATTTAAAAAGAATTGAATTAGCAAAACTCTTCGTTGAAGGGTCTTCTAAAAATATTATGAAAGTGTTATCATACTATAAAATAAATAACAACATTGATCAAACTTTAGCTGATTTAAAGAGTTGTAAAATAATAACAGAAGTCATGAATGTTGAGGGACGGATAAGAGCAGAATATTATGAAAAATTTGACGAAATACTACCTGAAGAATTTAAAATGGAAGGTAGGAGTCGTCAACCTCCAAAAAACATGATTAACTCATTAATCAGCTTTGGAAATTCCATGATGTACTCAACTACTTTAACAGAAATTTACAACACTCAACTAAATCCAACTATCTCCTTTCTTCATGAACCATCTGAACGGAGATTTTCTTTATCTTTGGATTTAAGTGAAATTTTTAAACCTATATTTGTTGACAGATTAATTTTTTATCTTGTGAACAAGAACATCATCACAGAGAAAGACTTTGATCAAGATTTAAATTGTTGTCTTCTTAATGAAAAAGGAAGAAGTAAATTTGTTCAGGAATATAATAAAAGACTTGAAAAAACAATAAAACACCGAGAATTAAACAAAAAAGTTTCTTATCGAAGATTAATTAGATTAGAAGCATACAAATTAGTTAAACAGATTTTAGGGACTAAAAAATATAACCCATTTGTTATATGGTGGTAAAACATGTATGTAATAATTGTATATGATATAAAAGTTGAAAGAGTAAACAAAGTTAAGAAATTTTTAAGGCAAAATCTTTTCTGGATTCAAAATTCTGTCTTTGAAGGTGAAGTAACCAAAAGTGAATTTAATCATATTGAAAATGGACTAAAAAATATAATTGATGACGAAGAAGATTCAATTATCATATACAAATTTAGAACTGAAGATGAATTGAATAAAATAGTAATAGGGATTGAAAAATCACCTATAGATTCTATACTCTGATAATTTTCTTTTTTTTAGATTTATAAAGGGTTATCTCCTTTATTTAAACACTAATCTCACTTTTAATCCGTCGTTTTCCTACAAAATATGAGTAATACTATTTATTAAATTTTTATTATGGGGATTTTATTTTCAAAATAAGAATCATATTTTACCTTAATCCAGCTATTTCTCATTTGAAAGATTACATATTTAAAATTATGAGTAAAATATGACTATTTTTCAAAAATATTATATCTATTTCATTCGTCGATGCATATAAAGGAATGACATAATTCATCATCGAAAAATTTATATACTAAAAAGAAGAACATACAACTAAATACACAAAAAATGGAGCAAAATTTTTTCCTGTTAAAATCAGATCAAAATGAGATTGAAATGTCGAAACATATTAGGAATTGGTATCCTTCTTGGATGTTAAAATCAGATCAAAATGAGATTGAAATAAACAATATAATAGCACTCTTAGAGCAAACTATAACAGTTAAAATCAGATCAAAATGAGATTGAAATTTGATTGTGATAGATATGCAGTTTTATTAATATGTTAAAATCAGATCAAAATGAGATTGAAATGAGGTTGAAGGAAATCCTAATATTTCTCGGTTGCAGAGTTAAAATCAGATCAAAATGAGATTGAAATACAACTTATTCTTATACTGATCCAACAAAGCATAAGGTTAAAATCAGATCAAAATGAGATTGAAATATCATAAATGGTTTTATCATCAATTATCTCCTCTCTGGTTAAAATCAGATCAAAATGAGATTGAAATCAAAACCCCACCATATAATAATCGACGCACAAGTTAAAATCAGATCAAAATGAGATTGAAATAAAGAAACTACAGTTCTCAGGGCATTTGTGCAAGCGTTAAAATCAGATCAAAATGAGATTGAAATTACATTTTATTTTCCCTCCATATTATTTAATTTTTTTTGTTAAAATCAGATCAAAATGAGATTGAAATATCATAGGCCCAAATACATATTTTTTTGATTTTTTTAGATGTTAAAATCAGATCAAAATGAGATTGAAATATAAGTTGAATGTGTGTAGATTAATCGGTTTAGAGTTGTTAAAATCAGATCAAAATGAGATTGAAATAAAATTGATGGAACAATTAAAATGAAGTATTCTAAAGGTTAAAATCAGATCAAAATGAGATGGAAATCTCATCACACAAGGAATACTAATTTTACATTCATCATAGTTAAAATCAGATCAAAATGAGATTGAAATTTAGAGAAATCTTCCTTCAATGAGCTAACAGAAAAAGAGTTAAAATCAGATCAAAATGAGATTGAAATTTATTTAAACAATTCAACGAATTATTTAACACAATTTTGTTAAAATCAGATCAAAATGAGATTGAAATGCACCATTACCACCTCCATCTCCCAATTGCTTCATGGGTTAAAATCAGATCAAAATGAGATTGAAATGTGTTAATAACTGATATTACAGTTGCTGATACAGTTAAAATCAGATCAAAATGAGATTGAAATTTAGATGCATATGTGTGTTTTATAGCATCACTGAATGGTTAAAATCAGATCAAAATGAAATTGAAATAATAAAAACTTCGTAAAAGGGAAAAATATAAATGAATATTGAATCAATCTAAACTTTGTTTAATATATTCAACAATGTTATCAATTGGAACTATTTCCTGATTCCCAGAATTCATATCCTTTATTGTGAGTTTTCTTTCTTTTAAATCCTTTTCTCCAACTAAAATAACTTTACTCACATTTAAATTATTGGCAAAAGAGAGAATTTTCTTGAATTTACGATTGAATAAATCTATTTCAGTTGGTATGTTGGATCTTCTGAGCTTTTGAGCAATTTCATAAGATTTTAGTCTTGTATTATCCGATATTGGTGCAACTAAAACTTGAAGATTTGATGAAGACTTTAAATCTTTAATAGCTACCATCAATCTATCAAAACCAAATGCAAATCCAGTAGATTGAATGTCTTCTCCACCGAATTGTTCAATTAAATTGTAAGTTCCACCACCACATACTTGTTTTTGGCTTTCAAGTTCCTTAACATAAACCTCAAATACAATTCCAGTATAGTAATCTAATCCTCTTACAACAGATAAGTTAATTTTATAATCATCCACTCCAAAAATAGCTAATAACTCTGTTAATTGTTTAAATTCTGTTAAAGGCTCTTTTATTTCATCGTAATCTTGTAAATACTCTTCAACATCTTCTAAAATATTTTTATCTCCATTTGAATCAAATAGCTTTAAAATAATTTCTTGAAGAATTCCATTATCTTTCAATAAATCTTTTATCTCACTTTCCAATGATTTTTTTTCTCCTTTATCAATTAAAATCATTATTTGTTTTTGCAGATTTTCAGTGACTTTAAAATGATTAAGAATTCCTCGTATAATCCCTAAGTGATTAATATGAATTTCTGCATTGATTAATAATTTTTTAATAGAATCATGAGCCATAGCTATTACTTCAACTTCTGCTTGTGGGCTTTTTGCACCTATTAATTCACAGCCAAACTGCCAAAATTCTCTAAATCTTCCTTTTTGAGGTCTTTCATATCTAAAACAGTTTCCGAAATAATATAGTTTTATGGGGTTTGGACTTTTTTGCATTGAATTAATGTATAATCGTGATATTGGAGCTGAAATCTCTGGACGCAAAGTTAATTCACGACCTGACTTGTCTTTAAAATTATAAAGCTGTTTGACAATTTCATCACCAGATTTACTTGTAAACAGTGACAAGTTTTCAAATGTGGGGGTTTTCACTTCTTTGTAAGCGTAGTTCTCAAACACTTCTCTTAAAATATCTTCAACTTTCTTTCTATTGTTCATTTCATCGAATAAAAAATCTCGTGTTCCTCTTGGTCTTATAAACTCCATGAATACTCTCCATAAATAACTAAATAATAGATAAATAACTAAATAATAAACAAGTAAATAATAAATATATAATCAAAGCATAATGTAGTGAAAGCATATAAATAATTTAATTATTTAAAATTTTAATATTTATTTTAAATTAGTTTTTATAGTATCTTACTTAACTTTACTAACATTATGCATCTTTTATTAAATTTTAAAAAAAACTTTGAAATCTCTTTAAATTAAAAATTAAATAGTTTACGAATAATTTTTTAATAAAATGTTATAAAAATCTGTGAAACACTATAATATTATTTTCTAATATCTTTTAATATTTTATCTTTTAATATTTTATCTTTTAATATTTTATCTTTTAATATTTTATCTTTTAATATTTTATCTTTTA
>JAISTD010000132.1 GCA_031272765.1 Candidatus Methanovirga australis
AATTAAAACCAGAGGGAGGGTGTGAATAATCGACACCTTTATATGCTATTATCACATTAGTTAATATAATGTGAGTTTCATAATTTATAAATCTTATCAAAATATGCTATTTTTTCTGAAAGAAAATTAGAAGACAAAGTCTTCGTTTTTGGTAGGTCAATAAAAAACTCTTTACAAGAGAATATTAGATTTAATTGTAGTTGTTAAATGTTTAAATGGTGAATAGATGGATAAGAAATTAAAGATTTTATGGCACATAATTATAATCTTTTTCATTTTTACCTGTGCTGTAGGGATTATTAACGGAGGAATTGAGGAAAAAAAAGGTGTTCTTGAAGTTACTCATATAAAATTAGAAAACAATTCTCAAGGACTTTTAAATAGTTATAGTTTTAATTGTAAGGTGAAAAATTTAATTAAATTAAATTACTTGAGAATGATGACTATTTACTATGATGAAAATAATAATAAACTATCTGAAAACCTTTTTGCTTATGAGAGTGATAAAGAGTTACTGGCTAACCAGGATAACTATTTCAGCGAATTTGTAGGTTACAATCCTGCTAGAAATGGGATTAAACCAGCATTAGTAGATATTTACTTTTTTGATCAAGACCGTGATAGTAATCCTGCTTTAAGTCTTTATCATATTAGTTTAAAGATTAAAGATGGGGGTTTATATCTACATTAAAGATGGGGGTTTATATCTACAAGATCCTGTTACTAATTAGTAAAAAAAAGTGATGGGATTTAGTGAATTTTTGGAGCTAAGTTAATGATTGATAGAAAATTGAAAGTTTTATATGGTGGTATATTAGTTCTTTTTATCCTTTCTTGTATTTTAGGATTATATAGATTTCATAATGCAGAAAAAGGTAAAGTTGATATTAGTTACCTGGTGGTCGATAATATACAAAATAATTCTTATAGTGTTAGTTGTGATGTAAAAAACCTTGTTAATTTACCTTATTTAAGAATGATGACTGTTTATTATGATAAATATGATAATAAATTACATGAGAATCTTAATGCATCTAAAGCTGATTTTTTACAGATTAAAGAAAGTAAACGATTTATAGAGTTTCCACATGATTTCAGTGAAAAACCTGCATTAGTAGATATTTACTTTTTTGATCAAGATCGTGATAGTAATCCTGTATCAAGTATTTATCATACAAGTCTGCAGATTAATAATTAAAAAAAAACAATTATTTGTTAAAGCTAAACTTAAACTAAACAAATTAATTAATAAACTAAATAGTGTCAAGACAAAATAGTTGTATGCTTTATATAGGTATGTAATATAATATTATATATAATAATGGAAAATAAAAAATTTAGTCTTAATGATGAAGATAAAAAAAGTTTAGAAGAGTTTATTAAACCATCCAGAGAAATAATTCGTGCTAAAGTACTTTTAAGTCTTGTATGAAGGCAAAAAACAGATTGAGATTGCAAAAGAAGAAAATATTAATTCAAAATACTATATTTAATGTCCAAAATTAAGTTGTCTTGACAATAGCTATTAAAATAAGTAATTAATGAAATAATTAATCGAAAGTAAATAAGTGATTTAATATGATGTTAATAATGAAAACCGTGAGCAAAATGAGGAATGAGAAAAATTTATCTAATTGTATGTTTATTATTTCATTTTTCTTGTTTTTTGTATTTCTTTTGATGGATAGCGGAAATAATTTTCTTAGATATGATGAAATGTTTTCTCTTCATTTAGCAAGAGATAGTATATTTAATATTATTAGTTTAACTGCTATGGATGTTCATCCCCCATTACATTATTTCTGGTTGAAGTTAGTTGTTTCTATCTGCCAATTCTTACATCTTCCTGGTGGTGAAATATTTTTTGGTAAGATTTCTTCAGCCATTCCAATCTTATTATTAATGATATTTAGTTTTAAGTATTTGAAAAGAGACATTGGTAATTTAGGAGCTTCATTATTCTGTTTTTCACTTGTAGCCATGCCAAACATGGTTTATTACATGGAAGATGTTAGAATGTACAGTCTTGGCATGTTATTTGTAACATTAACTTATTATATGCTCTATAAAATACAAAATAATGGTTCTTTAAAAGAATATGCTTTATTAATATTTTTTACTATATGTGGAATTTTTACCCAATATTATTGTACTGTCGCCTTGTTTGGTGGATATTTCATATTGTTTTTTTGGCTAAGTCTAAAAAACGATGTATCTAAGATCAAGTATTTAATATTATCTGGTTTAATCAGTGTTGGTATTTTTATTGTATCGTGGGGTTCAATTTTAGTTAATCAAGTGAAGCATGTTTCTAATAGCTTTTGGATTGGTTCATTTGATGCTGATACTGCATTACACACAGTTTTTTATATGTTAGGTAATTGGAAAGTTGGTGATACTACATATACATTAATTAACAGCCCTATTAGTTGGGAAGCCATTATATTTATTATTTTAATAACCTTTTGTATCTTTATGGTCTTACATTATTTATTCAATAAAAATAAATCTTTATATGTATTAAAGAATAGATTTTTAAGTTTAAACTTTTTGTTATTCGGATCTCTTATTATAGTTTTAGAAATTATTAGTGGTATTGTTTTATCTGAGTTAATAGGTAAATCAACACTTCATGTTAGATATTTAGTTATTGGAATACCATTATTATGGTTAAGTGTTTGTTTAGTAATAAGTAAAACATATAAAATGAATGATAAAGCTTGGTTTTACATTTTATTTGCCTTATTTTTAATAGGGAGCTCTCTATCAATATATTATAATATTGAGCAAATAAAAAATGATAGAGTTAGTAGTTATCATAGGATTAATGATTTTAATCTTATATCTGATGATGATCTTGTTATTGATACTGATTTAACTACAACAGCATGGAGAGAATTAATAAAACCTCATCCAGATAATAACACTTTTGTTGATAAATTAGATGTATATTGGGAGCCACCATTTTTAAGAGTGTATAGTTCTCAACATGACATGAGTATACTTAGAGGAAATATTACCAGTAGAGTTGAAGATACTTTAGATAATGGACATAAGGTTTGGATTAATGGGGACAGTGAGGTGCTTTATACAATTAGAGATAATAGTTATGGTTTTCTTGATGATTATCATGTTGTTCAGCATGAATGGTGCATTGAAATCACCAAATAAGTAAAGAAATAAGTATTGAATAGAACTTCATGAAAATAATATATAACTAAGAATTACTATTTATAATAATATATAAGAATTAATTATTATTTATATAAGAATGGTTAAATAATTGTCATTCTATAAAAATAATTAAAATATCTTTTATAAAGTCCAGTATACTCCAGAAGAGAAATTTCTTGACATTGATAAACTTGCAGAAGAGATAACAGGAATTTTTCAAGAGTAAAACAAAATAATAGGCTTTAAGAACTCCATACCTATATATTGAACCTGGCAGATACCTTGTTGGTGATGCTGCAGTTTACTTCAAGAGCCAATACAATTAAAAATAGCTATCACAATTTTGTTGGTGTTGATGTGTTCTTAAAAGATTACAGAAATAGTCTTAAGTTATTGATGTTAAATGATATTTATGATAAAGAAAATATTCTTACTACTAAAAAATAAAGAAGTTATGTTATACCTGTTCTTCGGGGTTCTGACAACGGTAGTTAATATAATATCTTTGATAATTTTAGTTGATCTCTTTCATATTGATTATCTAATTGCAAACATGATCGCATGGTTTCTTTCAATAGTTTTTGCAT
Organism: Candidatus Methanovirga australis; assembly: GCA_031272765.1. Classification (GTDB taxonomy): domain Archaea; phylum Methanobacteriota; class Methanobacteria; order Methanobacteriales; family Methanobacteriaceae; genus Methanovirga; species Methanovirga australis. Next base: position 3,762 of record JAISTD010000132.1, read on the forward strand.
ATATTACAAATAAGATTTGGGTTTTTGAAAGTAAAAATAAGCAAGTTCATGTTGAATTTAGCCTTTTCGTAGGTGGAAGAATATTTTCTGGTGTAGTGGATGAGAGTTTAATGTATTTGTTAGTCAGTGTTTTGGGGTTTAATCTTCTTATTGCAAAATTAGTCTCTCAAATAGTTGTAGTTATTTTAAATTATGTTTTAAGTAAAGGGATCGTGTTTAAATAGAAAATATCATAATATTATTTGATTATTAGTTAATCATATTATTTATATATATTATTTTATAAATTTAACTTCATATAAATTATTAATTAAACAATAAAAAATAATAATTAATAAGATTATAATAATAATTTAACGAAAATTAATTTAATACGAAATTTAGGATAAGAATTTAATTTATAGATTTAAAACAATAATGAATTATTTTATAAAAATTATATTCATTAATTTATAAACCACCATTTAGACTTGCTTTATTTAATTATCAATTAACTATTTAATTTGATTTATTTAAACCAATAAAAAGTACATGAATTTAAAATAAAAGGCGATGAAAATGACTTTGATTAGTATTAGTGTTCCGTGTTTCAATGAAGAAAAGACAGTTCCAACATTCTACAATGAAATCTTGAAAGTGATCAATGATCAAGATGAGAGTTTAAAATTTTAAATTATAT
>JAISTD010000050.1 GCA_031272765.1 Candidatus Methanovirga australis
ATAAAATTAATTATATTAATAAATACACTATTTAATTAAATAAAACTTGAAATAAAATAATATTATATTTATTTAAAAATTCCATTACTTAAAAAAATTATGTCAAGGACTATAATTAAAAAAACATGAAAATTGAAAAAACTCCACATTTTTTACAGTCTCTGTTTAATATTAAAGTTATCGTTACAATGTTTTTGAAGATTATTATAATACTTATATTTCTCATTGAGTAGATAATGTGAAAATATATAATTGTAAAAATATAATAATAATATTAAAATAAGTTGATTAAAGTGATAAGCTTTGATAGCTATCTTAAAAGTAATCTAAATTTTTATAATAAATTATTAAAAGTCATTAATAGGGAAAATATGAAAATTGTCACTTGCGAACATTGTGGTGCTAAATTTAGTTTGAAGGATCATGAATTTCCATATAATTTTGAGTGTTCAGTTTGTGCTGGGAATTTAATGGAAGAAAATGGTTCTAATCCGAATTTAGATCACTGGTACTTGAAGTCTGAAAAAAATAGTTCTAATACTTATGTGGTTAAATGTAAAAATTGTGGGCTTAAATATGCTCTTAATAGTAATGAAAAAACTAACGATTATCAATGTTCAATTTGTAATGGAGATTTAACATATTTCAATGAGGAAGAAGAAATTTTCCCTGAAATTAACGATCATTTAAATGTAGAACACGACCCTGAAATTGTTGATAATTTTGATACCATGATTTCTACTGATAATATGATTAATGGACAATCTGATGTTGAAGAAATTGAACATAATGAAATTAAAAATGATTTTAAAGAAGCATTTATAGGAAATTTAGATGAAGATTTAAACACTGAAGCTTCAATAAACAATGATATAGAAAATGAAATCTTAAATCCAGATTTAAAGGAGACCAAAAATGATAAAATTAGTTGGGATAATAAAATTTCATCTGTAGAAACTAAAATCTTTCACATTAATAGAAGACCTTATAACAAAGCTATTGGTTTAGGAGTGATAATAGTTCTCATTGGATTTATAGATATTTACACGACTATTAGGTCTTATGGTTATTATGCAATAGTATTGGGTACTATCATCTTTATAATAGGATTGATATTATACAAAAAATGGAATATTGATGAATTAAGAAATGTAAACTTTAAAAAGAACTTATCAATGCTTCTTGAAAGTTTCAATATTCTACAAACTTTAAAATTACCTGACTCAGATGAAATTGATCATATTATTATTGGAAATAGTGGTATATTCCCTATTTTAACTAAAAATGTTAATAATTTTAATAAAATGAATATTGATGAAAAAAAGATATTTAAAAATGAAAATTTTACAGAGACTGAAATTGTTAGAAACCCTCAGAATACAGAGGGAAATGTAATTTATACAATCAGTTCTTCTCCATTAAGCTATAATAAAATAAAAAAAGTTAGAAATTCTGATAAAGTTAATATTAAGTTTGACTTTGATGAAAATATTAAATTTAGTATACATGATAGAATCAAAAAGAATTCAATTGAGAGAAGTGAAAAATTAATTAATTTTTTATATAAAAACAACTTTAATTCAGTTTACGCTGAACCTTTAGTTGCTTTTATTAATAAAGAAATTATTTTAATTAATCTACCTTTGACTGATGAGTACTTGCTCTTAGATGATTTTTTAAGTAAAATTATTAATAATAAAAACAAATTTGATGATGAAGAAGTTAAAGATATTGTAGACTTCCTTTCTACATATTCACGAACATAGTTCTCTATTGATTAACGAATAAATATGGGATGATTAAATGAAAACAATGAAGTGGAAAGATAATAAGCTCATTCTTATAGATCAACGAAAATTACCTGATGACTTGGTATGTTTTACCTGTGACATATATGAAGATGTAATCTTTGCAATAAAAGAAATGGTTGTTAGAGGTGCTCCAGCTATTGGAGTTGCAGCTGCTTTTGGAATGGTGTTAGGAAATAATGCTGGTGAGGACTTGAATAAAGTAGCTAAAGAACTCAAATCTTCAAGACCAACAGCTATTAACTTATTTTGGGCAGTTGATAGGATTTTAAACTCAGATAAACCTCTTTTAGATGAAGCCATGGCAATGTATAGTGAAGATATAAATACTAACTTAGCTATTGGTCGTTATGGGTCTGAAATCATTGAAAAAAATGATACTATTCTAACTCATTGTAATGCAGGAGCCTTAGCTTGTGTGGATTATGGAACTGCTCTTGGTGTTATTAGGACTGCTCACCATCAAGATAAGAATATTAAAGTTATTTGTGATGAAACCAGACCACTTGGTCAAGGTGCAAGACTCAGTGTTTGGGAGATGCAACAAGAAAATATTCCAGTTAAATTGATTCCAGATGTTGCAGCAGGATATTTAATGCAAACTCTCAAAATCAATAAGGTTATTATAGGTGCAGATCGTGTATGTAATGATGGAATAGCTAATAAAATTGGATCTCTTATGGTTGCATTATCTGCGAAAAGATTCCATATTCCTTTTTATGTGGCTGCTCCCTTAAGTACATTTGATTTAGAAAATTCTATTTATGAAACAGAAATTGAAGAAAGATCCTCTGAAGAAGTAATATATTATGGTGAGTGTAGAATTGCCCCAGTAGGAACTGAAGTTATAAACCCAGCTTTTGACATAGTTCCAGATGATCTTATAACTGGAGTTATCACTGAAAAAGGCATTATACATTTTGATAAATTTAAAGATTTCTTTTTAAACATGAAATAGGATATACTGCTGATGATCTATGGATTTAGTTTTAAAAAATTGTAAGTTAGTTGATGAAATATCTTCATACTATATAGGAATTGAAAAAGGTAAAATAAAAACCATCTCAAAAAGTCCCATTAAAGGAAATGAAACCATAGATATTAAATATAATATCCTATCCTCTGGATTTATTGATCCACATGTACATTTTAGAGACCCAGGATTCGCTGAAAAAGAAACTTTTAAAACAGGATCAATGGCAGCAGCAAATGGAGGATTCACCACAATATTTGACATGCCAAACACAAACCCAGAAACAAATACCTATAAAAACTTTAAAAATAAGCTAAAAATAGCTAAAAACAAAAGTGTGGTAGACTTTGGACTTCACAGTGGAATAAATGATTTAGATGAAATAAGAAAAATAGCTGAACTTAAACCAATTTCATTTAAAATGTTCATGGATAAATATTCTAATCAAGAAATTGAAGAAAATTTTAAAAATATCTCTTTATTAAATAAAGAATCTAATACCAATTACAAGTTAAGTTTACATTGCGAAAATAAAAAAATAATTGAGGAAAGCACTGATTCATTTATAGGAAAAGAAATTTCAGCTATTGATCATAGCTACATAAGAGATATAAATGCAGAGGTCATTTCTGTTAAACAAGGATTGAGTTTAAGTGAAAAATATAATGTTCCCATCCATATCTGTCATTTAAGCACAAATAAAGCTTTAAAAGCTATTAAAAGAAAGGATTTAGTAAGCACTGAAGTGACTCCTCATCACTTACTACTTACAAATGAAGCTTTTAATGAATATGGAACAATGGCTAAAACAAACCCACCACTTAGACCAGTTGGTGAAAATTTAGCTATTAATCAATTAAAAGATATTGATATTATTGGAACAGATCATGCTCCACACAAAATAGAAGATAAAAATAAAGGAGCTTTAAATTCACTATCAGGAATCCCAGGCTTAGAAACAGCAGTGCCTCTTTTACTCACCCAAGTAAATAAAAGACAAATAGATTTGAAAACAGTTCTTAGAAGATTTTCTAATAATCCAGCTAAGGTTTTCAATCTAAAAAAGAAGGGAAAAATAGCTATTGGCTATGATGCTGATTTTACAGTATTAGACATTAAAAAAGAAGGAAAAATTAATCTTGATAATTTTTATACTAAAGCCGAATACAGTCCATTTGAAGGCATGGAATATAAAGGAATAGCTATTATGGCAATACTTCAAGGAAAAGTTATTATGGACAATGGGGAAGTTTATTGTACTTAAAGTAAGTATGTTTAATGAAACTTGTTATTTTTTTTATAAGCAAGAGGATGGGACACGGTTGAAATATACATATTTTCAGGAAAATTTGATTTAAAGATAAATTGGTTTTTGAATCTAATTGATTAAATGAATATAATATGCTTGATGAGAATAGGATCCACAATCATACAATGTTATCCAATGCACTATCAAAGGATATTATAAAAAAAGTTATTAAAATATAAAGTTTTGTTTTAATATGAAGCATGACTTAGTATATTTCTTAGAAAATTCAACTTTCCTCAGTTAAATTACTTATTAAAAAGAAAATAATGTGTCTTCCAAAAGTACTGTATCGCATTGAAGAGAAATTATATTAGTTCTTCCTTTACCTCTTCCACGAGAAATAGTGCTTGTAGAAATAATTCCCAGCATTTCTAATTGACTAATAATATCAAAAACTCTTCTGTAAGTTAAAGAATCTCCAGTAGAATTCTTTTTATACTCTTCATAAAGTTTACCTGAACTAATTTCTTCATTTAACTTTGTAAGATGTAAAATAGATTCCAAAACTCTTTGTTGTTGAGTAGGTAAAGTTAAAATAATGTCTGTTGTGATATTATGTTCTATTCTTTCCTTTGCTTGTCTAATATCCTCTTCAAAAACATTTGAACTACTGTTTTCATCGGCAATTTCACCAGCTGTTCTTAAAAGATCAAGTGCATATCTTGCATCTCCTTCATCTTTAGCTGCTAAGGCTGCACACAGCTTAATAACTTTTTCATCAATATTAATTTTAAAAGACATTTTTGCCCTTTCATTTAAAATATCTTCAAGTTGAAGGGCATTATATGGAGGAAACACTATCTCTTTATCTCTTAAACTGCTCGTAACTCTTGGTGTGATAAATTTTTTAAATTCAACATAATTACTAATAGATAAAACTGAAACATTATCAGTTCTTGTTAAAGTATAAAGAATCCCATCTCCATCTTTTTGAAGTAGAATATCTATTTCATCAAGGATCACTATTAAAATAATATTTTTTTGAATCTTATTTTTAAATATTCCCTTAAAAACATTTAAAACCTCAGCTTTTGTCCATCCTCTCCAAGGCACATCAAGTCCTAACTGTTGACATAACCTTACAATTACTTGATACTCAGTATTATAATCCGTGCATCTTATATATTCAATTCTAATTAAAACACCTTTATCATCGATATAATCAAGAAGTTGTTGTTTTGCAAATTTTACTGCAGCAGTTTTACCTGTTCCTGTTTTTCCATAAACCGTAATATCAGATGGTGGTTTATTTTTTAGTGTTTCACTCCAATACTTTGCAATCAACTTTATTTGCTCATTTCTATGAGGTAAAGATTCTGGTAAAAACTTATGATCAAGAAAACTCTTATCCTTAAAAATAAGAGATTCATTATCCATATCCTTAAAAATATTCTCCATGTAACCACTATAGTAATAATTATTTGTTTATAAATATTATTTGTTCATATATTTTATTCATTTATTAAATTCAAATTATGTAATAAGTTGTATATAAGGTTGAATTTCAATTGTAAAATTTTTCTAAAATTTTGACTAAAACTAAAAGTTATATTTCAAATGTATATTATTCAAATTATATCTTATAAATGTTTTTATTAAAAAAAAATATTTTATTAATATTAAAGTAACTATTAACTACAGACATCTAAAAACAAAATAAATGAATTTTATAAATATTCATTAAGATTAAATGTTTTTTCTATTATTAAAATAAAGTATTAAAATTCATAAAAATTATTAATAAATATAATTAAATAATTCATGATTAAACAATTAAAAAACAAATTTGAATTTATAGATATAAAAATAATGGAATTTCATTTAGATAAATTATTAAAATTGAAAAATATTAATAATATAAAATTTTTTCTAAAAGATAAAAATGAGAGAACATAACAGTTGAAAACTAATAAAATTAAAGGTTAATTTCAAGTGTAAAATTATTCAAAAATCTTAAATATTAGTGAGAGATACACTTCAAGTGTAAACGAATTTGCATAAAAAAAAATAGTAATAAAAACAATTTTAAGAGATGAATTTCAAGTGTAGAATTTTGAGTATATAGGTAAACTTCAAGTGTAATAAACTTTATACATAAGCTAAAAACAGGAAAAAAATTATTAAATAAAGTATAATAATTAAATGTTACATATGAAATATACCTCTCGAACTTGTAAATATACATTTTTTCTTTTCAGATGAAATACATCTCTTACTATAACAATAATAGGTTATATATCTTGACAACAGTATTATGAAATTTTATTAAATAAAGCTAAACTACAAAAAAACTTCAACTTCACCTAAAGTTCCGTTAACTTCAACTTCAACATTATTTAATAAGTTATCTACACTTTCTAATCTATCAACCATAGGAATATCAGACATTATAGCTCCAATAGCTATTATTGGCTCAGCATTAATACATATAATAGCTTTAGGAGCAACACCATTCTTTTTCAATTGAAAAATAACATACGAGCCAACAGTTGATCCTTTTCCACTTGGAATGAAAAGAACTCTATCCTTAATGTTCTGTCCATTAAGGTCATGATTTCTATCAACAATCTCACCAGTCTCAGGATTCACTCCACCTAAGAAACTAAAAGGTTTACTGCTAACAATCAACTTGCCTCTACCCTTACCTTTTGAAATAGGTTTAGATTTAATTATCATTAAAACACCATTACTGCTCTGATAATATTTTTTTTATTAAATTATTTTATTAAATTATTGTAATGCAACAAAGTTTCAAATATTCTATTTTAAGTCAATATTAAAACATAACATTAAATTATCATGTAAGAATAATATATAGACAAAATAATGTATAGATAACAATAGAAACAAACTAAACAACATTTTTTTTCATAATTTCTCTAAGAACTGCAGTAGCATAAGATCCTTTATTAATAGAAAATTCAACAACAATACCATCATCAGTTGAAACTACCGATGAATCCCAAACATTAAATCTAACACTTCTTCTAATACCAAAAGAACCTAATTTAGGAGTTTTTTTAGTTAAAAAGTCTTCTTTGTTTAAATTTTCACCTTCTAAAATCTTTTTTTCAATTTCCCCAACCTTTTTTTTACCAATAGGAACCTTACTACCATAAAGAGGTGCTGTTGGGTTTGCTTTAAAATTTTTAATTAAATTATCCAACTCTTTACTTTGTTTATCACGAATTAAGTGTTCATCATTATCAACAACTATATCACCATCCACATATCTATTAATCCCTAATTTTATCCTTTCACTTACAACCTTATTAAACAAAGCTGACTGATAAGCATGAACAAACATTCTTTGGAGAGGTTTTGGTAGTGAAAAAATAACTTTCTTATATGAAGTATCATCTAACTCTAAGCTATTTTTGTCCTTTTTTCTTTTCTCTTTTATAAGTTCTTTAAGCATTGTTCTTTCGTATCTCATTTTTGAAGGGAATAAGTCAAGTGATTTTTCGAGGTTGTTCGCTTCATATTCATTTCTCGCTTCAAACACACTTTTGTTTTCATCCTCCTGCGGATCTCCAATGTATAATCTCACAGCTTCTTTTAAATCATTTAAAACTAAAGCTCTACCAACTAAATGTGTATTCGTTCGAGGTTTTCCAAATCTTTGCCATCCATAATAATTAGGAACACCTGATAATTCCAATTTACTTAAAACATCTTTTGCAATTGTACATGATTTTTCGATATCATCAAGATTTCTGATTAATATTTTGAACTTATTCCCAATGAGCTGTCCTAATCTTAGTTTTTTTTGATTTCTTTTAACATCTAAAAATTTAGTATTATATATCTTGTCATTCAATTCAACAACTTCTTTTTCTTCATCGAATGAATTGATATTACTTATACATATCCATTGGCGGGTATGGGCTTTTTTATCTTTCATCCCTGCAAAACCCATCCGTTTTCTACTAATATGTAGTTCTCTTGAAATATCTAACAATACATCAAGGGTTGTTCTTCCTATTTTATCAATGAAAATCCAAAGGTTAGAACCATCACCAGTTGGTTTATGAAGAGGAATTTCTTCAACATAAAAATCTTCATATTTGTTTCTTATTGTTCCTCCAATACCTTCATTGGAAGTTATATATGTCTCAGCATTTAACATAAAATCATACTATTTATAGTTAATAATAAACATTTATAATTATAATATATTAAAATTAATGGATATCAATAAACATGTAAACAATTCATCGTAAATTATTAAGTTTATTATAATAATATAATAACTATTTATATTAAATTAATATTTGTTATTTTTATGTAGAAGTAGTGAAAATAAATGGCTAACATATTTTGGTTTTTAGTATAATAAGATGTAACAAATAATGCCCTGACTGGGATTTGAACCCAGGGAATAGGATCCGCAATCCTACGTGTTATCCAGACTACACTACCAAGGCAATTAAATCAGAATAAATATTTAACTTTCATAATATTTATACTTTTCATATGATGGAGGGTGTAAAGTTTTGTGGAGTTTTTCTTTATATTGCTTCATTTTCCATGAATAGAGTTAAATATTCTAATAAACCCTTAATTACTGAAAATCTCCACACTTTTTGACACCCTCATATGATGAGATTATAAAAAAGTGTGGAGTTTTCATGCGAACTCATGTTTTATATATTTGATAATTTAATATTATAGATTGCCAATTAGAAGTTAGAAAATGTTTTAAGTTTTATAAATGCAAATATGATATGAATCAAAAGTATATGTTGTTGATTTAAAGATACAATGTTTTGTATAATTAATTATTTTGACTTTTTTTTTGATTTAATTAAATTTTCAATTGTTATTTTAATTATTTAAAATATATTATTTTTTTATAGTATTATTAAAGTTAAATTAATAAAATAAAATTGATATTTATAATTGATTTATATTCTAAAAATTAAATAATTGATTTTTTAATAGTATTAAATTACAAAATATTTATTTAAAAATTTATTTAAAAAATATTTGAATATAAAAAAGTAAATTACACGAAACTTCTATAATAAAAAAATTCTTTTAAGAGTTAAATAGAAAAATATAATATTATAATTAAATATAAAAACTAACTTTATATATAATTAATTTTAAATTATAGATTAATATATTAGTAAAAAGGTGAATTTATGGAAATTAAAGGTGTAGAAATAAGAGATAATTATGCTGAAGCATTTGGAATTAAAGTTTCAAGATTACTTGTAACTGCTGCAACGAAGAAATTAGCCTTAACTGCAGTAACTGAAGCAACTGGTTATGCAACATCTGTAATCGGATGTCCTGCTGAAGCTGGAATTGATGGTTATGTGTCTCCATTAGAGACTCCTGATGGAAGACCAGGTTTTACAATAATGATTTGTAATTCAGGAAAAAAGAAGTTAGAACATGAACTTTTAGAAAGAATTGGAATGGGTATATTAACAGCACCTACAACAGCTGTTTTCAATGCACTTGATAATGAAGATGAACTTCTTAAAGTTGGGTTTAAACTAAAATTCTTTGGTGATGGATATGAAAAAGAATTAGAAATAGATGGAAGAAAAATGCATTCCATACCTATAATGTCTGGAGACTTTTTGGTAGAGTCAAAATTTGGTATTAAAGATGGGGTTGCTGGAGGAAACTTCTTTGTAATGGGTGATAGTAGAATGTCTGCTCTTGTAGGTGCTCAGGCTGCTGTTGATGCTATTGCTAATGTTCCTGGCACTATTACACCATTCCCTGGTGGTGTTGTTGCTTCTGGTTCTAAAGTGGGTTGTAATGAATATAATTTTTTGAATGCTTCTACAAATGAAAAAATGTGTGTTAGTTTAAAAGAAGAGGTTAATGGAACTGAAATTGATGCTGATGTTAATGGGATTTATGAAATTGTTATTGATGGTGTAGATGAAGCCTCTATTAAAAAAGCAATGACTGAAGGTATTAAGGCTGCTTGTTCTATCTCTGGTGTTTCAGTTATTGATGCTGGAAACTTTGGAGGTAATTTAGGAGCTTATAAGATAAATTTAAGAGGTCTTGATTATTAATATCTTAATTGTTAAAGTATTTAGTATATTTAGATTAATTAAATTTAAATTAATCTTTGTAAATCATTTTTTTAAATAATGTGTTTTAAAGATTAATATTTATTTTTTATCTTTTTTTAATAAATTTAATTTTATTATAATTTTTATCATTGATATATATTTCATTATAAATAGATAAATTTTAGTACAATAATAAATCATAAATAGAACATTGGGATCTTACATTCATTTTAATTATTCTTACTATTAAGTTAGAACTAAATTGTTTTCTCACAATTTTAATTTATCTTTTAGTTAGTATTTTTAATCATTATACCAATTTAATAGTATATTATACAATATATCTATATATTATCTCTATCTCCCTACAACATATAACATCACCCACAAATACTACACATTATATAAATACTAACATATTATATACACAAACTATATTAAATCGTCATAACAGGTATATCATAACTTGTAAAATATCATCCTACTTATTTTTTATATTTTAATATTTTTATGAGTTTAAATTTCAATATTTAAAGATTAAATAATAATATTAACTTATAAATGTAATATTTTTAGTATTATAAACATGGTTTAAGGTGCTTAATTGATTTGTTTAGGAATTGAAGGAACTGCTGAAAAAACAGGAGTTGGAATTGTTGATAGTGATGGAAAAATATTAGGGCTTGCTGGAAAACCTATGCTTCCTGAAAAAGGAGGTATTCATCCAAGAGAGGCAAGTGAACATCACAGTCATTGGATTCCTAAATTGATAAATCAAGTGACTGAGAAAGGTCAAATATCTTTAGATGAAATAGATTTAATATCTTTTTCTATTGGTCCTGGTCTTGGTCCTGCCCTTAGAACTGTTGCAACATCAGCACGAACGCTGTCATTAGGATTAAATGTTCCAATTGTTGGTGTTAATCATTGTGTTGGGCATATAGAAATAGGTAAATTAGATACTGGAGCAATAAATCCTCTTACACTTTATGTTAGTGGAGGAAATAGTCAACTAATAGGTTTTGAATCAGAAAAGTATAAAATTTTTGGAGAAACATTAGATATAGCTATTGGAAATTGTTTTGACCATTTTGGACGTGAAATAGGATTAAAACACCCTGCAGGACCAATTATTGAGAAATTAGCTAAGAAAGGAAATTACATTGAATTGCCTTACACGGTTAAAGGTATGGATTTTTCATTTTCAGGATTGTTAAGTGCAGCTATTCGTAGTTTTCAGAAAGAATTTAATATTGAAGATGTTTGTTATAGTTTACAAGAAACAGCTTTTTCAATGCTTGTTGAGGTTGCAGAAAGAGGACTTTCAAATACGAAAAATGATGAATTAATGGTTTGTGGTGGTGTTGCAGCAAACAAACGACTTAGTGAAATGTTATCTACAATGGCTTGTGAACATTATACTAATTTTTACATTCCAGAGATGAGGTTGTGTGGAGATAATGGAGCAATGATCGCATGGCTTGGAATTCTAAGATATAATCATTTTGGAGCAATGGATTTATCTTCAACAAGTGTTATTCCAAAGTATAGAAGTGATGAAGTTGATGTTCCATGGGTTAGGCAAAAATCTTCTTATTTAAATATTCCAAAGGATATATTAAATAAGGGTGCAGAAGCAAATATCTATTCAAGTTATTGGATGGATGAATTAGCTATTAAAAAGGATAGAGTAGCTAAATCCTATAGAATAGATGAATTGGATAATAAACTTAGGGATAGAAGAACTAAAAATGAGGCTAAACTACTTTCTCATACTAAAACCTTAGGAATAAGAACACCAATACTGTATGATATAAACTTAGAAAATAAAAGTATTATGATGGAGTATCTTGAAGTTACTCTTCTTAAAAATGTTTTAAACGATTTAGGCAAGATTTTCAATGACTCTAAATATTCTAAAAAATTATCCCTTATTTTTAAAAATATTGGTGAAATAATAGCTATTTTACATAATGGAAATATTGTGCACGGAGATCTTACAAGTTCAAATATATTTTTAGACGAAAATTTTAATCCAATTTTGATAGATTTTGGATTAGGTAAATTTTCATATCTTTTAGAAGATAAGGTAACAGATATTATGGTTTTTAAGAAATCTTTAAGGAGTATTGATGATTTTGTTGATAAAATATTATTTGATAGTTTTTTAAATGGTTATTCTACTAAGACAAAGGATAATATTAATAGTATAAATAATAAAATGATTGAAATTCAAAAAAGAGGAAGATACACAGTTTAAAGATATATATTTTAGACAGCTTATATTAATATGGTATTTACCAAAACTTTTATACTTTTTTATTAAAAATTTTTATTAAAAAATTTAGAAATTATTTATTCTTTTTATAAAACCAGTTTAAATAAAATCAATTTAAATAGTTTTTATTGAATATAATAAAAATAATTATTTAATAAAAAGTATACTAACTGTAATAAATAGTAATTTGAATAGTAAATAGTATTTGAGGGGTTTAATGGAAGTAAGTATTATAATACCAACATACAATGAAGAAGAACATCTTCCTAAACTTTTAAAAAGTATTAGATCACAAAATTTTAATAATTATGAAATAATAGTTGCAGATGCTAATTCTAATGATTCTACAATATCTATTGCAGAGAGTTACAATTGTAGAATTGTTGATGGAGGACTTCCTGGAACTGGTAGAAATATGGGGGCTGAAATAGCTAAGGGAGATAAATTACTTTTTTTAGATGCAGATTTAGAACTTACAGAGAATTATCTTGAGAATGTTATTGATGAATTTGAAAATAGATGTGTGGATATTGGTATTACATTAATGAGTCCACTATCTGAAAAAGTAAGGGATAAATTACTTCACGATATAGCAAATTGGTTTATGATAGCTTTTGAAAAGATAAAACCTCATGGGGCAGGTTGTTATGGGATAATCACTAAGAAGAAACTACATAACGAGTATGGAGGCTTTGATGAAACACTTAATTTTGGGGAAGATACAGATTACATTGAAAGGATAGCTAAGAATAATACTTTTAAAGTTCTTAAAAGTGCAAAAGTTTATGTATCAACCCGTAGATTAGAAGAAGAAGGATTATATAAGCTTACAAAGCAATATACTAAGAGCACAATAAATGATTTTAGAAAAAGAAGAACTTATCTTGAGGAAATAGATTACACTTTTGGTCATTATAAATCCTTAATTGAAGAAGATGATGTGATAACTCATATTCGCAACTTAAGAAAATCTGAAACTAATGTTAAACAAATTAACAGCATAATAAATAAGGAAGGCAATGATTTTCAAGTTACATATGATAAATCAGATGAAGTATCTTTAGAAAATAGTAAAAAAATATTTTATTCTATTTGTGGTGAGGGTTTAGGACACGCAATTAGAAGTGCTGTTGTTATTGAAGAATTATTGAAAAAATATAATGTTTATATTTTCTCGAGTGATAGGGCATATAAATATCTAAGTGAAAAATTTGACAATGTTTATGAGATAGGTGGATTTAATACAGTTTATCAGGATAACAGTGTAAAAAATAGAAAAACACTTTACAAAGCTATTAAAGATACACCATCACACCTTAAAGAGAATTATGCAATTTTATATAAAAAAGCAAGAAAATTAAAACCAAATATCATAATCACAGATTTTGAAAATTATTCAAATATCTTAGCTAAACTGCTTAATATTCCAATTTTAAGTGTTGATAATGTACATATGATTACCAAGACAAAGGTTGATTATCCTAAAAAATCTCAAGCAGAAATGTTGAAAAGTAAAGGTGTTATAAAATCCTTCATGATAAGACCAAAAAAATATATTCTTACCAGCTTTTTTTATCCAGAAGTAAAAAACCCAGAAAAAGTTGTTATTTATCCTCCAATTATTCGGAATGATATCAGACGACTTAAACCAAGCTATGAAAATCATGTTTTTGTATATCAAACAAGTCCAACCAATAAAAAATTATTAAACTCTTTAAAAGAGGTTGATGAGAAATTTATAATATATGGTTTTAACCAGGATAAGACTGATGAAAATTTAACTTTTAGAAAATTTAATGAAACAATGATATATGATGATATGAAGGATTGTAAGGCGATTATAACGAATGGTGGATTTTCATTAATAACAGAGGCTATTTATCTTAAAAAACCAATATATAGTATTCCAGCTAAAGGAAACTTTGAACAATTACTCAATGGATTTTATGTTGAAAAATTAGGTTATGGTATGATGAATAGGGATATCAGCACTAAAACCATTGAAAAGTTTTTATCTAATCTTTCTGTTTATCAAGCGAACTTAAAAAAAGTGAAAAATAGTGATAATACAGAAATAATTAAAGAAATAAAGGAATCAATTGAAGAATTCGCTATTTAAGATTTTAATATATATTAGAAAACTTGATTTTTGGCAAAAGGTCATTACTTAATTCTATAAATTAAATTTGATATAATTAAATAATAGTTTCATTTTTTGTTTATAATTTATTTATAATGTAGTTAAAATAGAAAATTAAATTTAAAATGACTAATAACTTGTTTCTCTATTAATTATTAATTATCTAACAAGGTCAAAGCATGAAAGCACCAATTTCAGAGATATTTTCAAGTATTCAAGGAGAAGGAATACTTATAGGAAGAAGACAAATTTTCATCCGTTTTTCAGGCTGTAATTTAGATTGTAGATATTGTGATACATTAAACAGTAAAGATAAAAACTTTGGAGACTTATTAACTACTACAGACGTGGTAAATAAAATTAATAAACTCATGACCCCTGATTTACATTCCATATCTTTCACTGGTGGTGAACCAACATTATATTTTGAGTTTATTAATGAAGTTATTTCTAAAATTAATATTAAAAATAATAAAATAAAATCATTATTGGAGACTAATGGATCACTTTACAGGGAAATAAATTTGATTAATGGTATTGATTATGCTTCTGTAGATATTAAACTTCCAGAACATTTTAATACAATAAATACAGATATTTTTGAAAATGAATTGAAGTCTATAGAATTATTAATTAAAAAGAAAGTTATTGTTTATTGTAAACTTGTTGTTCTCCCATCAACGAGAATTGATGATGTTGAGGATATTGTAATAAGATTGTCTGAAATAATAGTTAATGATGGTGTTCCTTTAATTATTCAGCCATCAAGCCCTATTGTTCATTGGAAAGGGAACGAAAAAAAAATTTTAGAGCTTTCTGAAGCTTGTGGAAAATATGTTGAGGTTTTAATAATTCCTCAAGTGCATAAATGCATTGGTTTGGATTAGTATATTTTAATTTAAGATTACAATTGAAAATAAATACACATTGAATATTTTAAATCTTCTGAAATATTCAAATTATCTATTAAATTTTCTGATATCTTAAGTTTCAAGCATCTTTATATTAATGGGATATGATCCTAAGACTTTCATAAAATATGTTTTTTTATTTATTTTATTTAAGATCTTTTCAACTGTTTTGTCGTCTTCGTGGCCTTCAAAATCAAGGAAAAAAATATATTTTCCTAATCCTTCTTTTGAAGGTCTTGACTCAATTTTAGTTAGGTTTATATTATTGTTAGCAAAAAATCCTAAGATATAATAAAGTTCGCCTGGATTATCTTTGTAAGTTTCAAATAAAATAGAAGTTTTGCTGTTTTCAGATTTTAAAGCTTTATTCATTGATAAAATAATGAATCGTGTTTCGTTATTCATGGTGTCTTGAATATCTCTATCAAGAACATTTAAGTTGTATAATTCAGCGGATTTTAAGGTTCCAATAGCTGCAGAATCATCTTTGTCACCTATTAATTTCACGGCAGCAGCTGTGCTTAGTGTGAAAAGAGGCTTCATTCTCTTTTTTTCAAGATAATTTTGACATTGTGCTAATGCTTGTGAATGTGAATAAACATATTTAATATCTGAAATCTCATTCTCTTTTTTAGATATTAAGTTATGGTTAATAGGAAGCACTATTTCTCCTTGAATATGGAGTTTTGAATGTACAAGCAAGTCTAATGTTATTCCAACTGGACCTTCAATAGAGTTTTCTATTGGAACAATACCCATATCGCATTCTCCATTTTCAACTGCTTTTAAAACTGTAGGTATTGAACAATAAGGGTGTAAATTTTCTCCTAAAGAAGATGCGACTTCGTGGGTGAAAGTCCCTTTAGGTCCTAAAAAGGCTATAGACTTAATTTAAGTACTCTCCTGTACATTATTAGATATTATTTTTCTAAATCAATTAGAAGATTTAATAAATCTGTTTTTGTAATCAATCCAAGAAGTTCATTTTCATCTCCAACAACTGGTAAACCATTGAATCCCATTGACAGCATTTTATCTGCAACTTCAGCTATTGATGTGTTCAATCTTATTTTCTCTAAATTAGATGTCATTACATCACTAACAAGTAGGCTTTTAATTTGTGCTTTTTGATGGGATTCAGGAACTTTTTTCTTAAATGTAATAAATGCATTGCCAATATCTTTAGAAGTTAATATACCAACTAATTCATCTTCATCTTTAACTAAAACTCTACCTATTTTAGAATCTAAAATCAGTCTTCTTGCATGAACAAGTCTATCATTAGTTGATACAGATATTATATCCTTATTCATAACATCTTCTGCTAATATTCTTTCATAAGCTTTTCCTTTACATGTATCAATTAAATCAGACTTTGTTACAATACCAACAAGCTTATTAGAAGAATAAACAGGCACTCCACCAATATTATTATCAACCAAGATTTGAGCAACATCTACGACACTCATATTTTCTTCAACAGAAATAGCATCTTTTGTCATTACTGTGGAGATATGGAAATGTGATGGGGGCAAACTTTCGTATTTTGATGAACTTATTTTAATAGCTATTCCTTTTTCAGTGACTACTCCAACTAATTCCTTTTTGTTATTATTTATTACAAGAAGTCTTGAAATCTTATTTTTTCTCATTAATCTTAATCCATCGCAGATATTTCTATCTTTATCTATAAAAATCAGATCTTGGGAACAAATGTTTTTAATTTCTATAAAAACTCCTCCAGTATTTTCATAAGTATTTTAGAATATTAGAAATTTTAAATATTAAAAATTAATTATGAAGTTTAAAGTATAAGTTGAATGGCTGTTAACTATTATTATAAATAGCTTCTAAAATGTCTCTTTCAGTGATTATTCCTACTAATTCTTGATCTTTAACAACAGGGATTCCACCAACATTATTTTTAATAAAAAAGTCACATAGATCTCCAATTCTCAGCAGTGGATCAACAGTTAAAACATCATTAATCATAAAATCAGAGACTTTTGAGTTTAAAATTTCTATTGTACTGTTTGTTGATAGATTATTAAATAAGTCACTGTTTCCAAGGAATCTTAGAAGGTCTGTTGAAGTCATTATTCCAACTAATTTTTCATCGTTGATTTTAGGTATGTCTTTTTCTTTGCCAACTATTGGAAGTCTTCTAAGGCTGTTCCTAACCATTATTTTTGAAACTCCTTCTATTGGTGTTCCTGGAGTGGTGGTTATTAAGTTTGTTGTCATTACATCTTGAATTAATTCATCTGTAAAAACTCCAGCCATTGCTATTATGAAGTCTCTTTCAGCGACTATACCCACAATTTTTTCTTCATCATTCAAAATTGGAACAGCACCAGCTGATTCTTTAATCATATACTCTAAAGTGTCTTTCAGTGAGTATTCGTTGGTAATATGTTTAACATTATCAGACATTATTTTTCTAACTGATTCATTAATAGCTGATAGGAAATTGTCTTCGTGCTTTTCTGCCATTAGATTGTATTTATCCCCACCACCTAAAAAGCTTATAACATCCATAGAGGTTAATATTCCAAGTAATTTACCTGAACCCGCATCCGTTATTGGCAATCTTCTAAATTCCTCTTTAACCATAGTAGTAACAGCAGTTTTAATATTTGTAGTTGGAGGAATAGATATTATGTTTTTATTTGCTAAGTTCATTACTTCTCCTTCTTTAGTATTTACATTATTCATTATTGTACCTCACTGATTTATTTTGTTCTCATTAAATTTATTAGTTTTAAATTATAAAAATAATTAAAGATAATATTTAAAAAATAAGAATAATAATACAATAAATTAAATTTTATCAAGTTATATCAATAATTCAATTGTAAAAATATGTCATGAACTATATTAATATTTAATTGAATAAATATTATAATATTTATTAAATAATGATTTAGTAATAGTTTAATAATAAAGTTTTCTATTTTTATATTTTATTATTTTAATTAAGTTTATTATTTTAATTAAGTGATAATTTTATTTAATTCTCCTTTTTCAATAGCAGTCTTTATTTCGAGAGCTATTCTTCTGCCCATGCTCATTCCCGAGCCATATTTTAAATAACTATAAGAAGAACCATCCATAAAAGAATTAGTTCCACCATCAATTCTTGCACTAATTTCAAACACGATTACTTCAAGATCATCATTAACAAGTGTCTGCATACAAAACGGACCATTTAATCCAGGAGCAACTAATTTATTAGCTGATCTTACTAACTTATCTCCAATCTCAAACACTTGAGTAAGTAGAGACTCTCTCATTACAACAGGATGGTTGCCAGTGATTAAGTATGATGGTTCAAAATTAATATCTAATTGGTTTTTAGCTGGGATTCTTACAATCCCATCGATATTTGATTCGTATCTGCTGTCCATACCCATTAACTCAACTTCATCATTTAATGGAGAATAGAAATAATGGATACAATAATTACAACCAGCAACATACTCTTCAATATGTGCTTTTTCAACATCTTCATCTTCTATCCATCCTCTTGATTTCATATCATTGATTTTATGATTAAATTCATCATAAGAAGATGCTACAAAGTAGCCTCTTCCTCCTCTTGCTCCAGGAAACTTAACCATCACGGATCTATCAATATTCCCTGGCTTGTCGTACTTTTTAGGAATTCTAATATTTTCATTAACTAATAGCTTTCTTTCAAGATCCCTTTCAGCTTCCCATCGTAAAATATTCCGATTTCCATACACAGGAACCATAAAATCATTTTCAATTTCATCAAGACCAGCATAAGCAACAAATGAACCGTGAGGGATAACAATACTATTTAATTCTCGTAGTTTCTTCTGAATATCAGTGTTTACAATATCATTAAACTTATCTACTAAAATATATTCATTTGCTACATTAAATCTTTTGTAAGGGGTCTCTCTTCCTTTTTCACATACAATTGCAGTTTTAAAACCTTCTTCTTTAGCACCATTTAGAATATGCAATGATGTATGACTTCCAAGTGTAGCTATTGTTATTTCATCTTTGTCATATTTGTCTAAAAGATTCATGATTTCTTTTTTTTCCAAGCTCATTATTTTCCCTTTAGTTTAAATATTTTTTTTAGTTTAAAACTATTCTTTATTGAAAACATATTAATTAATATCCTTGATATTAATAATATTAATTAATAGAATTTTTTTATATGGGGTTCTATTATTGAAAATTTATTTTTAATTTAGAAGAATTTATTTTTAGCTTTTAAAAATATCACTTAAAAATAATTTATTTCATTATTAAATAATTTAAAATTAGTTACATCAATAAGTATACTATTTAATTTAAACAAAATTTAAAAATAAATTAATCTCATGCCAATTAATACTTCATTGACTTATAATTTATTTATTACCATCATATATCAATAATTTATTATCAATACTCTTATATTTATTATATTTACAATTTAATATTTATAGTACTAATTATTATAATAATATTTAGTATAATAATATAACAAATGTTATAATTTTATTATAATCACCAATATTTATATCAATGATCATATATATCAATAATTTTTTATTTATCACTTATTACCTACCACTAACTAAGTATTAAAATGAATATCGCAATTGGTTATAACAATGAGGAAATATTATGAACTGGTGGGCTGAAAAATGGCTTAAATTAGCAGACAAAAAAGAATTAAGAATAGCTTATGATTTTGGACAGAACTATTATGAAAATAATGAGCTTGATTTAAATCGAGCTATGAAGGATAATAAACTCCAATGTAAAATGTATGATATGGATATTTCTAAAAGAATTGAACCATATATTCAAATTAAAAAATTTTCTAAAAAAGAAAGGAAAATAATTAAAAACTTAATTGAAACTTCTCCACTATACTTGATGGAGTTGTTAAAGAATGAATTTTCAAAAGAACTTTACAATGAGTTATTGGTAAATAATATTCAACTAATTCCTGATTCTTTTGATCAATTAGATTCATCTTGTGCCTGTAAAAAAGAGAGTTGTGAGCATGTGATGATTTTATTTCACATGTTTGGTGTTGAAATTAATAGAAATCCTAAGCTTCTTTTTGAAATTCGTGGTTTAGATTTATTAGAAATTCTTAATCCTTATATTAAAACTAATATTTATCAAATTAAAAAATATGAAGATATTATCAAGGAAAATTCATTAAAAGATAATGTTATTATAGGAAATAGTGAATTAGTCTATATTAATTCTTTTGAAGATCATTTAAAAAATGATAACAATAATGAAGATCATGAAGAAGATATGAGTTCTGAAATCTATGAAGATAAATACATTAATGTAGATATTCTCAACAATTATCTTCATAGTATTCCAAATATGAAAAAAACAATTGAAAGCTTTTTATCAAAAAATCCAGAGTTTTTTAGTAGAGATTTTAAAAGGATATTATTTACAAACATGAACCATTGGTCAAAAAGTAGGAATAAGTTTGTTATGGGAGAAACATTAAATCTTGATTTTGAACCTTTTATAGTTAGAACAGGTAGTGAAAGTGAAGTAGAGTTTAGGGAAAAATTGTTTAAAATGAAGTGGGATAAGCCTTGGAATATGAAAAATTTACAAATTAGATTGAATAAAAACTATGAAGTAGAATATGTCTCAAGTTTTAATAATTACAATGTTGGAGATAATAATTCATCTATATTTTATCCATCTTTTCTTTTTTATGAATTTCTTTTTGAAATACCAGAAACACTAATAAATCAGTACGATTATTCCATACAATTTTCTTACATGGTTTACAAATTTTCAAAGAAGCTTGTAGAGAAAATAGCTATTGTCCCTGAATTGTTAGAAACCTTAGATGGATTTTATTTTTGTAGATGGATTCCTACATTATTCAATGAGGAAATTGAGAATACTTTTAATGAAATAGCTATTAACTGTCCTAAAGACTTGATACTTTTTGATAACAAGGAAATTTCACAAGCTGAACAAACAAAGATTTTATGTGGAATTTTCATATCTTTACTTATACATGAAAATTCTGCTAAAAGTTTTAGTAATTTAAAAAATGAGGATGTTTTTAAACTATTCTTTAATAATAATATTATTAAACATGATTTTTATCATGAAAATAGTAGATTAATCAAGATAAATGAATGGCTTTCTAAATTATTGTCTTTTGAAAATAAAAGAGATATTTACTTAATTTTAACTGAAAAAAATGATTTATTTTCTGTTGATATAAAACTGAAAAATAATAAACCTATTAAATATGGTTTAAAAAAATATAAACTCTATGATAGAGTTAAACTGCTTAATGATCTTATTTTACTTAGTGAGTATTTCCCGCAATTGAATAATTTAATAAATAATGGTGAAATATTAACCTTTGATTTAAATTTTTTCGATGAGTTCTATTTTGAAGTTTTACCTAACTTGAAGATTTTGAATTTTAATGTTCAATTACCAAAGACCTTAGAGGAAGTGACTATTCCTAAAATCAGTATGGACTTAAAACCTTCAAAAAAACTTAATAAAACAAAGATGAAAGAAGGAATTTTAAATTTGGAAAATCTTGTTGATTTTGATTGGAAAATAGCTATGGGAGATAATAAAATCAGTTTCAATGAATTTAAGAAATTAGTTAAAGGTTTTCCATCATTTATTAGATTAAATGATAAATTATACAGAATTAATAAAAAAGAAACAGATATTGTATCTAAAAAAATTAAAAAAATTCCTAATAAATTAAAAAATAATGAGATCCTACAAACTATTTTAAGTTCATCCTATGAAGATATGGATGTTAATGTAGACTCTTATTTTTCAAGACTAATGGATGAAATAGAGAACTACAAAGATGTTGATTTACCAGAAAATATTAATGGAACTCTAAGGCCATATCAAAAAAGAGGGTTTTCCTGGCTTGTTCAAAACACTTCTATGAACTTTGGAAGTATTCTTGCCGATGATATGGGTCTTGGTAAAACCTTACAGATATTAACTACAATATTACATTTTAAAAATAATAATTATCTAAATGATAAAAAAGTATTGGTTGTAGTCCCAACAGCTATTCTTTTAAATTGGGAGAACGAGATTAAGAAATTCACACCAAATTTAACTTCTATGATATATCATGGAAATAGTCGGGATATTGATCCAGAGACAGATATTATAATAACATCTTATGGTATGATTAGAGCTGATTTTGAAGTATTTGGAGAAAAAGAATGGTTTTTAATTGTTGTTGATGAAGCACAGAATATTAAGAACCCTGGATCAAAACAAACTCAGTTTATTAAAAAATTAGTGGCTGAACATAGAATAGCTTTAACAGGCACTCCTGTTGAAAATAGATTAACTGATTACTGGAGCATATTTGATTTTACTAATAAAAGCTATTTGGAAGGTCATAAAAAATTTAAATCTGACTTTATAAATCCAATTGAAAAAGATAGGAATTTCGATATTTTAGAAAAATTTAAGAAAATAACCTCTCCATTCATTTTGAGGCGATTGAAAACAGATAAGACCATCATAGATGATTTGCCAGATAAATTAGAAAATGAATGCTATTGTTATTTAACTAAAGATCAAGCCACACTATACCAAAAAACAATTGACACGGTTTTAAATGAAATTCAAAATAGTGAAGGTATTGAGAGAAAAGGATTGGTTTTAAAGTTGATTAATTCCTTAAAACAAATATGCAATCATCCGTCTCAGTTCACTAAGTCTAAAAAATTTTTTCTTAAACAATCTGGTAAAATGGAAATGTTAATCGATATCTTAGAAAATATTGAAGAGAATAAAGAAAAATCCGTTATTTTCACACAATTTGTTCAAATGGGCAATATAATGGTAGAATTACTTGAAATACACTTTGATATGAATGTACTATTTTATCACGGTGGACTCACACGTCAAGCACGTGATAAAATGATCGATGATTTTCAAAATAATCCAGAATTAAGAATAATGATTGTTTCTCTTAAAGCTGGTGGAACAGGTTTAAATTTAACAGCTGCTACTAATGTGATTCATTATGATTTATGGTGGAATCCAGCTGTTGAAAGTCAGGCTACTGATCGTGTTTATAGAATTGGACAACTGAAAAATGTTATGGTTTATAGATTTATAAGTAGTGGAACTTTTGAAGAGGAGATAAATAAAATTTTATCAAATAAAAAAGAGTTAGCTGATATTACTGTTGGAACAGGGGAGAATTTTGTAACTGAAATGAGTAATGAAGAACTTAAAAATTTATTTGCTCTGAGAAGAATTGGTATTTAAGGTTAATATTTAAAAATACCTAATTAAAGAAGATATAATTTAAAAGAAGATATAATTTAAAAATAATCTATTTAAAGAAAAAGCAATATTTAAATAAGCTAAAAAGGAACTTATATCTAATAAAAACATATTTAATCTATTATTTTTAGTAAATTTAGGATATATTCCTGATTTTCAGAAGTTAGGTTTTAAATTATCTTTATTTTTTAAAAAAAATATTAATTTGAATAATAACTACTACTTTATCAATAATAAAATTGATAAGTTTGTAGTCAAATTATGAAAACATTCATAATAATAGTTAAACTCCAAACTTTTGTAAAATAATCAAATTTAAATATTCCATAATTTTCTTTTATTTTGAAAATTAAGGCTAAAATAAAGAAATAAATATGATGATTATAGTTCTTGATATTAATAATTTAATTAATAAATTTTTTATATAATCTTTTATTGGTTAAAATTTATTTTTAACTTAGAAGAATTTATTCTCTGTTTGAAAATATCAATTAAGCATGGCTTATTTTATTATTGAATAATTTAAAATTTATTATATCAATAAATACATTATTTAATTAAATAAAATTTGAAATAAAATAATATTATATTTATTTAAAAAGTCCGTTACTTACAAAAATCATGTCAAGGACTATATTTTCAAACTTTAGGATTCTAACTATAGTTTAAATTGAAATAATTAAAGATATGCAAAATTTAATATAGCTAAATATGTAACAAAGTAAACATGCCTAATTATGGAAACATTTATATTAGTTAATGATAATAAAATATTAATTATATAAATGAACTAAAAATCATTACTAAATACCATATCTTAAACCATACTTTTAAAATGATCAAATTATAAAGTTGAATAATATTTTTAACAAAACTTTTATGAAGAAGTATTAAAATTGATATAATTTATGCTATTGTCAAGACAAAATAGTTGTATGACTTTATATGGTTCATGACAACTTAGTTTTGAAGTTTCGTTTATATAATTTTAAATTCAAATAAATAGAATTTTATCCAATAACAAATCTATTATGAATTATTAAAGTATTATGTCAATATAAATACATTGATAATTAAATTGTCATGCTATATTCTATCTTGTAGATTCTATAATAATATAATGCATTATAGTTAATAGTGATAAATCATATTAAGTATTATATGAGTTCAATTAAAATTCAAAAAAAATAATAATTGTGTGTTGCTATGAGGATTAACAAAAAAAGAGACAAAAACAAAATGACCATTGAAGTTTTTGGAAGATTAGACATTGATTCCTCCCACGAACTGGAAGAAGAAATAATGGAAGTTGTACCTGAAATAAGTGAATTGATCCTTGATTTCAAAGACTTAGAATATATATCCAGTTCAGGGCTTCGTGTAATTCTTACAGTACAGAAGTTAATGGAGAGTAAAAAAGGGAAATTAATTATTAAAAATATCAACAGTTTTGTAATTGATATTTTCAAAACTACGAATATAATTAAACTTTTAAATATTCAATAATATGATTCAATGTTCAGATTATTGAATAGCAAAACTAAAGATGGGAATATATTTTGTGTTTTGAAAAAATAATCACATAATAATGAAACATCAAAATTTATAATCATCGAAATTTAACTTTTTTTAAAGAATTTCACTGTTAAGTTAATATGATAAATTATAAAGTTCAATATTTAAAATTTTTAGTATCAAAAATCAGATTTAAATATCAAAAATTAGACAAACTTCTTTTAAAGAGAAAAATGGAAGTTCTCACGATCTTCATCATTTTTTCCAAGTTTTTTTCATTAGTAACAGAAAAGATTTCAAATGTTTAATTAAATCAAACTTTAGTCAATTAAAAAAGTTAACATAACATAGATTAGGACTAAAACTTTTTTTTTTAAAAAAATTTGTATAACTCTTGATGTTTAATGAGATAATTTCTTGAATTGAATTATTAATATAATCTGTTAAATTTATTTAATTTCCTTCTTTATTTTAAATAATATTAATTATGTATGATCGTTTTATTATTAAAAATAAGATTATCATATTAAAGTTTAGAAACATAACCTTTTCAAAACATTAATCTTTAAGAAACATAGCACTGATTACAAACAATTTTAAAAAATTTAATAATATGATTAAAGTTCTAAGTTATTTTGGTTTAGGAAATTGGAATGTGAGTTAAGTGGGCGATAAATTGAAAAGTAATTTAAAGAGATTTTTAATCTCTTTAATAGTATATGCAGTCACATTCACATTTTTTGATAGTACAATGTACTTCCAGAATAAAATAGATCCTTCAATACTATTCATATCTTTTTTTCCTTTGATATGGGGTCCTTGGGGGATTTTAGGGTTATCTACTGGAGATTTAATAGGTCGTGTTTTATCCATCTATTTTTCACACGGTAAAACATTTTCCCTCCCTGAAACTATTGTTTTTTCTTTATGCGTGTTTATGACTTCTTATTTTATTTACAAACTGTATTACTCTTTTGATATTAATAATAAAGTATCAATAATGCACTTCTATGAACCATATAATTTAATTAAGTTCATAATAATCTTGTGTATCACTAACGCTCTTTATGTATTTATTCATATTTATTTTGCAATAAGCTTTTCAGGAATGTCTTTTCAAGATTTACTTATAAATGAATTCATTAATAATTTTATTTTTATAACAAATTTATCACTTATTTTTAGTCTTTTCTTTATTTCAATAGCAGGTTTGAAAAATGTAAATATATATGTTCCTAAAAAGACAAAAAATAGGCTACTCGTAAAATATTTGGAACCTTTTTCCGAATATTTGAAGCCGTATTCCAGATATTTAGTACAATATTCTCGATTTATTAATCTAATGGTGTTTATATATACGATAGTTTTAATTTATCAAGTTAAACTTTGTTTTGATGGGAATCACAGTGTGTATGATACTACAATGCTTTTATTCTCCTTATTCTTTATAAATATTTTAGTTGTTATTAAACCAATTACTAAAGAGGCGGTTGTTGAAAAGAATAGATCTTTTGGTGAGTTTGTAATTTTCATATTCATATTTCTATCAATGATATCAGTAATATTTTCATTATTCTCATTTTTATTGCCAAGTTATCACCTTGGGATCTTTAAAACTGAATCAGGTTTCAACGAGGTTATAAATGTTGGCACATTTTTTTTAAGCAATGAAATAACACTTATACAGATTTTATTCACATTTCTTTGTTCAATGATTGTTATGTACTACCTGGAAGCTGTTTTTACTAAGCCATTACATTCTATTTCGGATGTCACGGAAAGTTATGTTCTGAATAAACTTAATAGTGAAATATTAGAATCTAATGGAAAATTAAATGAAAGCATGGGATCAATTTTAAATCAATTAGATGTTTTATCCCATAATAAATATGATCTTGGACCTTTAGCTCAATCTTTTAAAGAAATGATCGAAAGTTTAGAAATTTTTATTGAAGACTTAAAACGACTTACAAGTGAAAAAGAGAGAATTGTCGCTGAAATGGATATCGCATCTAAAATTCAAAAAGACATTCTTCCCAATATTTTTCCCCCATTTCCAGACAGGTTAAATGAATTTGATATTTTTGCAATGTCTATTCCTGCAAAAAATGTTGGAGGAGATTTTTATGATTATTTTTTAGTGGATGATGACCATTTATCTATTGTTATTGGCGATGTGAGTGGTAAAGGGGTTCCAGCCGCAATATTTATGTCAATAGTTCAAACTTTAATCAAAGAACAATCAAATTTTGGATTAAGTCCATCAGAGGTTTTTAACAATGTTAATAAAAGAATAATTGAAAATAATGATCATAATCTCATGTTTGTAACATCTTGGTTTGGAATATTAGAGTTATCCTCAGGGAAATTAAATTATGTGAATGCTGGACATGATCCTCCATTTATATCCCATAATTATTCAAATTATACAGCTTTAACTTCAGAACCCCATCTTGTACTTGGAGTGGAAGATATAAACTATACTCAATATGAAACCACAATATCTGAAGGAGATAGATTGTATGTTTATACTGATGGAATTATTGAAGGTATTAATCAAAAAAATGAACCATTTTCAAAGAATAGATTGTTAGATATTTTAAACGACAATAAAAAAAGTAACATTAAAGATTTGATTTTAGAAATTAAAAAAGATTTAAATGAATTTACTTCTGGTATGGAACAATTTGACGATGAAACTATGATGATATTAGAATATAGAGATAAAAATATTAATTAGTCGCTGAATCTATATTATACTTGAGATGATAGCTTAACAAACCCTTTTCTTTTTTATTATAATATCTACATTGTAATCTAATTTTAAAATTTAATATATATTCCATATATATTAAAAATGTTTAAATATTATTAAATTAAAGAAACAATATATTGTTTTATTAAATTTTCTAATATATGATCAATTGAATAGTTAAACTATCAGATTTGAAAGCATTTTAATAAAGAATTTAGTAAAACACTATAAGACAATGTTAGTGGTTTGAATGAATGTACTAAAAGAATTTAATATAAAAGCAAACAACCCAGAACTTTTTGAAATAGCTTTTATTCATACATCTTATGCAACAAGATATAAATTAAAATATGATTATGAATGTTTAGAATTTTTAGGAGATTCAGTTCTTAATTTTCTCGTATCTCATTATTTATATGAGTGTTATGAAGATTTTGAAGAAGGAGGTCTTACAAAATTAAGATCTAATTTTGTTTGTGAAGCTGCCCTGGAATATTACTCATTTTATTTGGGATTTGATAAATATCTTAAAATATCTAATGTTAATATAACAAAAAATGAAATGAAATCTGCTAATGCTGATATAGTTGAATCTTTTTTAGGTGCTCTTTTTTTAGATCAAGGCATTGAAAAGGTCAAGGAATTTTTAGAAAGGTATATCTTCAAGTTTATAGATTCTCGCCATGTATTTTTTACAGATTACAAATCACGAATCAAAGAATATGGGGATGCTAACGAGATAGAAATTAAATATGAGTTAGTAAGAGAAACTGGTCGTCAGCATGATAAAACATTTGTAATGAGAATATTTCTTAATGATAAAAACTTTGGTACTGGAGAAGGGAAAAGCAAAAGAGAGGCTGAACAATTTGCTGCTAAGGAGGCTGTTGACAAATTGGAGATAGATAAAGATATATTTTCAGTTAAGAGATAGTAAGAGGAAGTTATAAGATTAAAATATTTTTTACAATAGATAATCAATAAATAGTATATTCATTAATATATAACTATTAAATATGATTTATAAGATAAATTAATACATGTTTTATAAGAGATAATTAAGTTAAGTCATTAATCATATAAATAATACATGAATAGCCAGGTAAACATTATCTAACTTTTTTTATTTTTTTTAGATCTGTAATCATCAATAGCTGCTTGTAGTGCATCAGCTGCTAAATTAGAACAATGCATTTTAACTGGCGGTAATCCATCAAGAGCATTTGCTACTTGATTTCTACTAATATCATAAGCTTCATCAACTGTTTTTCCGATAGCTAATTCTGTGATCATGCTACTTGTTGCAATAGCTGCTCCACAACCAAATGTTTTAAATTTTATGTCTCGTATAATATCTTTATCGTCGACATCAATGTATATGGTCATCATATCTCCACAAGTAGGATTCCCGACCTCACCCACACCAGAGGGATTTTCTATTTCTCCAACATTTCTTGGGTTTTGAAAATGATCCATTACCTTCTCTGTATACAATTTACATTCTCCTTAAAATTTATAATAAATATTTAATATTATAATTCTCTTTTAATTAATATAAATATTTTTTCCTTAGCTTTATTTCATATATTTTCCAATATTTTTTGACATAATTTTGAATAAAAATTTATACAGATTTAGCTTTTCTTTTATTCTTTATTTGAGTCAATAACAGTGAAACTACTTTTTAATTTAGATAATTCTTTTTTGGTAAGCGGTCTTTTTTTCACTTCAAGACCAGCTATGTTACTTTGACCGAAAGGGTCTTCAATAATAAGGTCAGCTTTTAGCTCACCTTTTAATAGCTTATCCAATTTTTTAAGAGTGTTTTTAGCATTTGTTTGAGCTTCATCGTCTTGAAATAGTATTAGAGCTTGTTTCACTCCGTTCTGAAATCTATTTAAAACTCCTTCAATATTGGATATGTAACCTTCTGATTTTGGTCCAGGCTCTACTTTAATGCCAAGTTCTGGTATTGATACTGTGGCTGATTGTGATCTAACTACTCTATTTGATAATTTATCTTTAGATATTTCTATTTCATATCTAATAGGATCTTTATGATCTAATGATATTATATCAGTATATTTGTATCCACATACCTTACACAATAGCGATGTTTCCATTACTTCACCAAAATAAGGTATTTTTTCGGTTTTAATCCAGGATTCTGCAGTTTTTATTCCATTGCAAACTGGACAATCAATTAACATTTCTTTTTCTTCTTTCAATTGGACACCTTAATTAAGTTTTTTGCTAATAAAAATTTCAAGACAATAGCTAAGTTTTTATTTATATACTAATAATAACATGAGGTTATATAATGAAAATAATATAATATTTAAGATTAATAAATTTAATATAATAATTATAATAATAATATATTTTATAAAATCATTGAATAAATCATTAAAAGTTCTATTTTACATTAGTTAATAAAACTATTAGAACAATATTCAATATAATTATTTATTAAATATTAATCTTAAATAATTAATTAGTCTTACTATTAATTAATTCTAATTATTTATTATATAATGTTAAACTTACACATAGATTAATTAAGTTATTCAATGATTAATTTGTTATTAAATACAAGAGATGTGATTTTTTGCATACTGTAAACTCAGTTAAAGAACTTCAAGAACTTAATCCATATGTTATAATTGGATGCGGTGGAGGAGGAGAAAAATTTTCTAATTTTGAAGGAATAGAAGCAGTTGGCTTTGTAGACAATGATAAAGAGAAACAAAAAGGCTCTTTTTGTGGAGCCAATGTTTCACCAGATCTATTGTCCTTACTTAAAAATACAGATGCTAAAAGTGTAGCTATTATGTTACCGATAGGTGCAGAAGGAACAGCATTAATGTATGCAGTTCAAGCTATTTCGGCGGGGAAAAATGTAGTATCTTCATTTAGATCGCTTTCGTTGATGGATAATACATCTTTGCTAAAGTTAGCAAAGGACAAAAATGTTGTTTTAAAGGAAATTACTCCTCGTTTAGATATTATTGAAAAAATTTTTGGGATTCGTCCTGAAAGATGTTGTGAGATTTTACCTAAAATATCTTATAAACCAGCTGCATCAGTTGTTTTCGTTGGAGGAACTTCTCAAGAATGTGGAAAAAGAACAACTACAAGACTGTTAGGAAAGGAAGCAATGAAGAGGGGTATCAATGTTGGAATCATATCAACTGATGAGATGGGATTAGAAGAACCAACAGACATCAATTTTAGGGCAGGAAGTCTTTCAGCAATGGATATAAGTTCTGCAATCTTACAGTCAATGAAAACTCTTGAAGAAAAAAAATCTCCAGAAATAATTTTTGTTGAAGGTCAAGCAAGCTTGACTGAAACTGGAAACCCTCATCCCAGAGGATTATCAGCATCTATATTAATCGGTGCTGCACCAGACGTGGCAATAGTTTGTCATAGACCACACCATCCTTATAGATATCCACGAGGAATTGATTGTGAAATTAAAGCTATTGAGTCAGTTGAACCTACAACCAAAGTAGTTGGGTTATCAATAAACTCACTTAATTTAAATGATGATGAAAACATTGATGATTTCTCAGAATATGGTTTGCCTGTGGTGGATATGAAAAATGGTGGAGCAGAAAAGCTTTTAAATAGTGTTTTAGATTATTTGAATAATAGAAATAAGTGATAAGTTAAAAATAAGTTATAATAATAAATTGGTGATTAAATGGGATTCATTGATCAATTCAAAAGAAGTCTTGGTATGGAAGAAGAAAGAAGAAAGCCTATAGAACCTTTTGTAGAGGAAATATTAAGTAGTAGTGAAGATGTATCTATCACTCCAGAACAACCTTTTTATGAGATTATACTAATTAGACCACGATCAGAAGATGATATGGACTATATTCGTGACCAAATAGTTGAAGGAAATTCAGTTATTGTAGATATTGCCTACCTTGAAAAAGAGGGGCAAGAAACATTTGAAATGATTGGGTCTAAATTGAATATTTTAAGAAAAGAACATAAGGCTGAAGCTATTTTATTATGCAAAACAAAAGACAAACACATGATTTTAATATGTCCGAATAAAATCAAAATTATTAAAAAAGAGTAAATCTTTAAAAACAGTAATCTGAAGATTAACTCATTAGTAACTTCAAAATTAAAGAAGTTTAAAATTAAAGAAGTTGCACCTAATTATTATCCAATAACTTTTAAATTTTTAGATAATATTTTAGGAATAATAAAGGAATCTTTTTGTTTTAAATTTGACCTTATTCCTTGACAATTAGAAAGACCATCAAAAATATTACCCGTTATCATTGCTTTTTTAACTGGTTTAGTAATCTCTCCTTTTTCAATTAAAAAAGAGTTATTGGATTCGACAGAAAAATCTCCAGAAATAGGATTAGCAGTATGAGCACCGAGAACATCAGTTACTAAAAACCCTTTATTAATTTCTGAAATATCTATATTCTTTTTAAAGTCAAAAATAACATTTGACTGAGAATTCATTGGTGTAGACGAATATTCTCTAAATCCATTACCTGTACTTTCAACACCACACTTGTTTGCAGAGCATATATCAAATATAAAGTTTTCCAATATTCCATCTTTAATTAAAGTTGTTTTTTGTGAACTTATTCCTTCTCCGTCACTAACAGATGAATTGAAGCCACCAGGATATGTTCCATCATCATAAACACTTAAGTCTTCACTTACAATCTTAGAACCTCTTTTACCTTTTAGTACAGACCTTGATCTACGAACATTATCCCCATTGAAGCCAGATATGAATGGATTTAAAAGCCCTGATGCTGCAGAATGATCTAATATAACATCAATATCATCAACATCAATTTTTACTCCACCAATAGAATTTTTAGCTATTTTACAAACATCTCTACCTAATTTTTCACCATCTAAATCAAATATACATGAAGAAATAGAATCATAAGCTGTTGATTTTTCGTTATTTTTATAAGCATTCACTGCAATATCTCCATCAAAACCAGAAACAAAATTTTCAACAGACAAACCATTAGAATTTAGAATAAGATTATGGTTAGAACTTGCAATGAAACTCGATGAAGTAGATTCACATTTTTCATCTTCAACTGTATTCAAAACCGTGTTTATAAAATCCGTGGCTTTATCTAAATCAAAACCTTGTTGGAATCTGTGGTCAAATATGCCTTCAACTTTTTTATATTTCTGATTTTCTGCAAATGATAAATTTTTATCCGTTTCATTAGCTTTACAATTTTTAAATGCATTTTCAACTGTTTCAGGTATTTTTTCAGGGTCTGTAGTACATGCAAAACCCATTTTATTGTTTTTAATAACTCTAAATCCAATTCCTATTGTGTTCTCTCGCTTAGCAAAATTTAAAACAGATTTTTCACTGTTTAATTCTATACTTTCCTCTTTCTCTATATATACTTCAAAATTATTTCCATATTTTTTCAAATGTTTAACTGATTTTTCTGCTAATTCCTCTAACATATTATCTTCCTTAAAATTATATTATCTTAATATTGTAGTTATAAGTTAACAAATCCATATCTATTAACTATCTACACTACCTATGAAATATCTAACCATTCTATGAATTATCTACTCTTTTACGAAATATCTAAACACTATATCTATGAGCTATATTGCATGTTCCTTCTTTACTTACCATACATGCTCCAATAGGATGGGATGGATTACATTCTCTCCTGAAAAGTTCACAGTCCTCTGGTTTTGCGACTCCTCTGAGGATAGGTCCACAAATACAACCTATTGGTGCATTTTTAACATCTCTAACATGTATATCGAATTTTTTTCTTGCATTAAACTGAGTGAATTCGTCTTTAATTTCAAGCACGGAGTTAGGAATTTTTGGAAAGCCTCTCCACTCCCTACTTTCTACTTTGAATACTTTTTCAATAGTTGATTGTGCTATTTGGTTTCCTTCATTTTTAACTGCTCGTTTATATTCATTATCTATTTTAGCTTCATCATTTTTTAGCTGTCTTAAGATCATATAAATTCCCATCAAGATATCTAAAGGGTTAAAACCTGCCATAACCTGAGGAATATTATATTCTTTTGAAAATACCTCAAAAGGACTTAAACCTATAATTGTTCCAACATGTCCAGGCTCAATCAAAGCATTTAAATTAGTTTGATCAGACTTAATGAGAAATTCTAAAGCAGGGGGTATCATTCTATGTGAAGATAAAACAGAAAAATTGTCTGGTGGAGTTGATAAAATCTCTGAGGCCGTTGTTGGTGCAGTAGTTTCAAATCCAGCAGCTATAAAAACCACTTCATTCTCTATTTCACGAGCAATTTCAACAGCATTAGATATTCCATACACAACTCTTACATCAGCACCTTCTGATTTAGCATCAGCAAGAGAACCATCTGACCCTGGAACTCTAAGCATATCTCCAAATGTTGTTATCGTAGCACCATTGTCTACAAGTTCCAATGCTTCATCAATTTCTCTTGAAGGTACACAACATACAGGACATCCAGGTCCAGCTATAATCTCAACTTCTTTTGGAAGTAATGTTCTCAATCCATTCTCCATAATTGTATGTTCATGAGAACCACATACATGCATAATTCTAACTGGAGTAGATGTTTGTTCTATTCTGTTAATTAATTCTTTAGAAAGGTTTTTCATGTTAACACTTATAATAATGGTATTTAGTTAATAAATACTATGACCTATTAATCTTCTATCTTTTGTTAAAGAATATCTGCCATTAATAACCATATTTTGATCAATCAGATTTAGTAGTCAATCAGATTTAGTATGTATTTTATTGGTGTGACATTATAATACATTATGATTTGTTTATAAGCTGATCCATATAGTTTATAATTTTTGTAACTATTATTTATAGTTCTAACTTATAGTCATTTATAATTTTAATTTGTATAGTATTTTCCAAATTTTTATAGTATTATATTAAAAATTTTTATTAAAAAATTATTTTTAAAATTATTTGAATTTTAATTTAAAGAATATTATAACCTTTTTTAATTATTTAATGTGAGAATTTGATCAAAATTTAGTTACCCATTAAAGTAAAAAAAATCTTTAATAGTAAAAACTATTATAACTTGTTAGTAATAAATCATGTAAGCTATATTAGTAAATAAGTCATTAGTAAGTAATTTAATAATAGATTATTAAATTTTGTAGAAACTCCATATCTGTTCAAGTGCTTCTCCAGGTTCTAATGCTCCTGAACGAGTTTCTCTTAAAATCCTTTGAATTGAGAATTTTTTTATATGAGGATATTTTTTATGTGTTTCGTGAAGTAATGGACAACCAAAACCTTTTATTTTTTTCATATGGAATTTAGATGTGAATTCTCTAATTTCTTCTTTTCCAATTGATAATGTTGCAGGAAGATTTAATCTAAAAGGATTATTTTACTGTTAGATATTATCGCTGTAGAACTAATTATTTTATCAGATTTAACCATTCTTCCATTTATATGAGTTTTAGATTCTTTATTATATTTGACAGACACTTTACCCCCTATCAGCTCAACACATAATTTAAAAAGATTAATTAATTCAACATCTTTATTAGAAAACCTTAATTGAATATTGAACCTATTATTAAACTTAACAACCCTAAGATAACCATCACTTGCCGTTAACCCACTCAAAACAGAGGAAACATTATCTTTAGTGATTTTAATATTTTTTAAATCAAAATCTTTAACCTTAAAATCCTTGAAAATAAAATTATGATAATCTATATTATTATAATGCTGTATAGTAATTTTATAATCTAATTTAGACTCTTTGAATAGTCTTTTAAGATAATCTATCTTAGATTTTTTATTAACTCTAATATTAGCCCTATTATTATATCTTACTTTAGTTTTAGTCCCATCTCCTAAATAGAACCCCCATAAAGTATAAAATGGATTGATTTTAATATTAAAATCTATCTCTTTTGAATAACTAACCATATTCCTTCTATTTATAGGTTTAACACTATAAACAGGTAGTTTTTGTACATAATTACCACATCTCTTATCACCCAGATAAAAAAATTCATGATCAGGAGTGCATTCAACACCACCATAATTAACAATATCTTTATACCCCATATATTGTATATTTGTTATTCTTTTCCATTCTACTTTAAAATTTCCTAAGTTTATAGAAGGTGTGGTAACTATATTATCTTTTAAATTTATTTCTGCTAATTTCCTAAATTTAATATCCCTATAAACATTATTTAAACATATTGTTATAGACATATCCCCACTAATACATAAATGATCCGCCTTCTTCTCTGGTGCATCCACTCCACGCTCAGACGCCTTAATATCCCACACATACCCAGCTATCTCTTCAAGTAATACCTCACACTGCTTAGCTATTAAAATCTTATTATCATAAAACAAACCATTAATAATAGCTATCTCCTTCAAAGTGTCTGGCTTATGAGTTGTAACATTCCAACCAGCATTAGAAAGACTTGTACGAAGACTTGTAGCATCATGAGGAGTGTAAAACTGCAGGAAATGATTTTGCTTATTCTTCTTAAACACATCCAACTTAAACTTACTGACAATCTCCATAATCAACTGCTCATCAGTTAATAAAACATCCTTAGGAGTAATATAATCATCCAAAATATAAAAACAATCATTCTTAAAACCAAAGAAAGTAGCAGCATGATAATTAGAAGCCCCATAATCAATACCCACCGCAAACCCATCCCATTCTATCATAGGATTACTTACAAATTTGAATTCATAATCAATAATATTATCATCATTAAACCCAGAATAAATAAGTCCCTCAGCCATAGTAGGCAATCCAAGAATAAACCGCTTATATTCAAGGCTGCCTGGGACATACATGGATTTAATATACTTAATATACTCTGGCTCAAGGTTAATATTATCATCCAAAACAAAATGAAAACTATTACATAATTTAGGGTCTACATCCCTCTTGAACTTCTCAATAAAATTATATGGACTGCCAGGGTTCATAGTAGCTATTATGTGCGGGTTTGGGCCATCTCTCATCCTTGAGAGCAGCATCATGAAACCATCCTTGTCAAATAAGTTGATTTCATCACATAATGCTGAATTGAGACTTACACCCCTAATACGATTAGATGCTAAGCTATTGTTCATTCCTACAATAATAACTCTTTGTTTATTAATTTTAAAACTGAATCCCTTAGTTTTAAAATCAATAACACCTGTACGACTTAACTCATCCAGAATAGGGTAGATTATTGGATTGACTACGTTATCCATTGCAGTGGAAACAGTGTAACCAGCTATTATATGTGTATAGGATCCTTCCAATAATAATAATTCTTTAATAAACCTTAAAGCCGTTAAATAGCTCTTACCACTGCTAACACTTCCGCTGAGTATGTTAACACGCTTATTAGGTGTGGATAGATATTCTTTTCCCTTAGGAGATATTCCAGCCACGGCCTTACTAAAAAAGGGAAAAGGATTAGAGCTATTCGCCATTTAAAATCTGCAAATAATGCTCCAATTCTAATTCTAACCACTCGCATTCCATCCCACGAATACGATGCCACTCAATAGCCTGCCGACAAAGCATAATTTGATGCTCCACCCAATTCTCAGACATCCACAATCACCAATGGATCTATCCGATTATCTCCCCATCTGGATCATCGCGATAATTACCATCCCAGTGCATGTAGACGTACGTACGCCTACCGTTTAGATAGAAACAATTCTTATAGCCATAATGCTCACATGTATCGTAGAAATTGACATCAAAGGTAGGTATATGTTTTCTATCCCATTTATGATTACCAACATAATTACCGACACCTGCCACAACAGCATCGCAAAAACTATGGTATGTAGAGTCGAAACGAATCTCAAAATCTCTGCAAATGTCTACATATTCACCCACATAAATTTCTTTAGTCTCACCTCTATTAATCCAAATTCCACCAATTGTGTGTCCATTATTCGGCCAACAAACTTCAATAATACCTCCCACTGTGTTACTTTGTTCTCGTGCATGCACAATAATCGTATCATTATGAGCATTCATACCTACTGCTGGATTTGCATTAATATTACCAATGCAGCTAATAGCTAAAATAGCTATTAATAGAATAATTAATAGTTTTTTAAACATTTTAACACCTCTAAAAGATTCTTTTGAATATTCCTAATTACCAATGCATCCAACCTAATAACTGATTCTCATCTGAAGTGTCTACGATGGTTGCTCCGTTTTTTGTGTCACACCAAACATCAAATAAACATGCGTAATATATTTCACTCTTGTCAGCTATTGCGGCTGGGTCTGTGCTCATCCAATCCCCAAGATTGTCTCTATCTTGAATTGCGGGTCTCACATGCCCAGCACCACTACTGCAAACAACATTATAAACACGGAAAGGATAACCTAACTCCTTAGCTATCCAAGATGTGATTAAAGACCAATCAGTACAATTCAATGCAATAAACCCATCATTCAATAATGTATCAATTATTTGACGCACAGAATGGCTCTGATTATAATAATACGCATAATCACACTTCCTTACAACATTATCATACCAATTACAGATCGTATCAAAATAACCAAATTTATCCCTCAATTTATCCAAATCAGACTTAACTGTATCTGGTTTAGATTCAATAGGATTTTCACCAGTATTATACTCAATAGGGAATTTATCTGGATTCAAATAAGCTAAAGCTTTCAAATCATGAGTCAAAATAGTAGATTCAGATTTGCCAGGCAAAATAAAAATCCTCTCTGGATCTGTATTATTTTTTTCCACATATTCATCAAAACGAATTTGCATATCTTTATATATATCATAACTAATTAACATTTTTTTTACCCCCTGTATTTTCATTTATTTATATTATTATATGTTTTTGATATATATACCTTTTTCTAAAAAAAATCCGCTCAGGTCCAAGGTTCACCCCAATAGGAAGAAAAAACTAAAAAAATCCAAAAAAAAACCCGAAACATAGCTAAAATGCAATTGGACATATACATCTACTAACCCATTTTAGAACATTTTTAGAGGTATTTACAGATTTGGGCCTATAGCTAAATGGAAACAGCTTGAAAATGCAAAAATGTTGCAAATAAAAAAACTTCTCTCTTGAAATTTGATTTTTTTTTTTAGAAAAAAACCAAACACACAGAAAAAAGGAACAAAGTACAAAATAGTGTACTAAAATTTTCAAAACAAAAAAAAATCAAAAAACACCACAATAGGAAGAAAAACTGCCAGGGCCAAGGTCCACCACAATTGGAAGAAAAATTAAAAAAAAAATCAAAAATATAAAAAAACTAAAAAAAAAATCAAAAATTTTGTAGGGCAGCATGATTTATAAGCTAATTTTTTTCTAAAAAAAAGAAAAAAATCAAAAAAATGTTGATTATGGCCTGTAATCAACATATATCAATATATGGGAAAAAATTCCAAAAAAAATTCCGCCAAGTCCAAGGTCCACCACAAAAGGAAGAAAACAAAAAAATTCCAAAAAAATTCCAAAAAAATTCCAAAAAAAATTCCAAAAAAAAAGAAAAAAAATGGGAAAAATTCCCAAAAATAACAAGATTTATTCCTTTGTTATATGCAAACTCAAAGATATTTTTTCCTGTCATAGAAGAACATCTTCCACAAGGATGAAATCTTCCATTAAATGATTCTTCAATAATAGAGCTATAATCTCTTTTTAGATAGTGATGTTCAACACCTAAGTTTTTGATTAAGTTATCAATATTATTCCTGAAAACTTTGGGAAGTATAATTGTCCCTGGATCAATAGTAATAGCTATGGGATTAAATCCCAGATATTTGGCTAAAATCAATGAAAAACTACTATCCACTCCTCCAGATAATGCAACCACAGCTTGATGTTTCAATTCAGGATTATAAAGTTCATATTCATTTATACGATCACAATTTACACTACTTCCACTTATTCTATCTTCATTTATATTATTGTCATTTATTTCATCAGTATTTTCCTTATATCTATTTATATTATCTTTTTTTAATATATCTCCATTATTCTTATAATTATTATTATTTTTATTATTTTTATCCTCGATATTAATTCCATTGATTGATAAAAGTTCTTTATTTAAGTATTTTACTAAGTCAAAATTATAAATGTGTTTTATTCTTGATTCTAAAAGTTTTTTAAGATTTAAAATACCTGTTAAGTCTTTATTTACTATTGTATTATCTATTCTCATTAATACATTATCATTATCCTTATTAAATTTTGTTTCATTGTTATCGTTGGATTCTACTTTGTTGTTATGATTTGAGTTTGTTGAATTTTCAATATCACAATTTGATAGTGTTTTCTTTATCTGGATATTCATCATTTTAATAAATGAATCTACTTTTCTCAATGATAATCCTATTTGATACTTTTTTAATATAAAATCACTATGGCTTTCGACATGGATTTTTTCAATATTCAAATCTTCTCTTAAACGACCAACAACCCATCCTCCTTTTCCTATAATGCCTGATTTACTTCCTCTATCTTCCGTTATTATCCAAATTGTATTTGTATTATCATCAAAAAATACTTGTTTAATAAATATTTTAACTTCATCGTGTCCTATTTCTTTCCTGATTCTATTTATTTCATTTGTAAATAAACTTTTTGAATATTTCATTGTTTGCCTTTTGTTTGTTTGATTAATAGTTATTTTTTAATCAATTAAATTAATTTCATATAATATTTAAGTTAAATTTATATATTAAAATGATATAATAAAACTATTTAATGACTTTTTAATTATAAATATATTAAGTGTTGATAATTTTATGATATGTTGATAATTTGTGCTCACTTAAATTTATATTGCTTGAATTTATAATATACTTATTATTTTTAATTAAATAAATATAATGCCTGGAAATACATATATGGTCAAATTAGGAATTTTTGGAGATAAATCTACATCAAATGAATCGAAATTAGTTGAAAAAAATATTCAACTTGGAGTTAACTATAAACGATTTAGTAAATCTCCAATTATTGGTGAAAACTGCCTCATACGTTCAAACAGTGTTATTTATAATGATGTGGAAATTGGTGATAACTTTAGAACTGGGCATAATGTTGTCATTAGAGAAAATACTATCATTGGAGATGATGTTTTAGTTGGAACTAACACAGTTATTGAAGGAAATGCAGTCATTGGCAATAATGTTAGTATCCAATCTAATGTTTATATTCCAACTAATAGCTTAATTGAGGATAATGTATTTATCGGTCCGTGTACATGTTTTACTAATGATAGATATCCTATTAGAGTGGATTATGATTTAAAAGGACCTAAATTAAGGAAAGGTGCTTCGATTGGTGCTAATTCGACCTTTTTATCAAATATGGAAATTGGGGAGGGGGCTATGGTAGCTGCTGGTGCTGTAGTCACAAGAAGTGTTCCTCCTTTCTACTTAGCTATTGGGTCTCCAGCAAAAATTAAACCGTTGCCGCATTCATTAAGAGTCCATAATAAGATATAGTCTAATTAATATCATGATTATTAAATATTAATTATTATCTATGCACTGTTCGTATACTCTACCAATTATATTATCAAAATAGATGTCTATCTATGAATAAATACATGTAAGATCATTATTTAAATCAATGAATACAATTAATGGAATACAAAATTAAATATAAAAAACTATAAAATTAGGCTGAGATATAGTATGTACTGAATATAATAAATGAATGATACAATATTATATCTGATATATTTTTCTTAATAGATAAATTCTATTATATTAATAATTCATATATGAATAACTAATAATATAGATTCTTAAATAAAATATGGAGTATTAACTTGATTATGATCTTAATTTAAAATTTTTTTATTTAAAAATTTAAGTATAAATCTAAAAATTTTCTTTATTTAAAAATTTTTAACTTAGTTCTTATTTAAATAAAATTTAATAATATAATGATCATTGATTAAAAATTCTTAATTGAATAAATTTTTAATTGAATAAAATTCATTAATTTAATAATAAAAATGATTATTAAATTAGAAAATTATTATTAAGCATTCTTATTAAATTTTGTTTAAGACTGCTATGTTCATAGTATAAAGGTGAATAATATGATTGTTAAAGATTGGTGTATGTACTGTGGTGAATGTGCTGGGATATGTCCAAGAAATCTTATTTTATTAAAAGAAACTGAATTAGTTTTTGATGATTCAAAATGTAGGGAATGTAATATTTGTATTGAAATATGCCCCATTAATGCATTGGAGAAATAGTGATATTATGATTGAAACCGATGTTTTAGTAATAGGTGCAGGACCATCTGGTTCAATAGCTGCAAAATATGCTGCCTTAGGTGGAGCAGATGTTATTTTAATTGATAAAAAATCTGAAATTGGATCTCCTAAAAGATGTGCTGAGGGTGTTTCAAAAGAAGGTTTAAAACTTTTAGGAATAGAACCACAACCTATTTGGGCTGTTAAAGAAATAGAAGGAATAAGATTAGTGGCTCCTGATGGAACTGATGTTTGGTTAAATGATGAAATAAAGTTGCCTGAAGCAGGTTATATTCTTGAGAGAAAAGTTTTCGACAAACATATGGCTATGGATGCTGGAAGAGCAGGTGTAGAAATTAAGATTAAAACTTTAGCCAAATCGCTTAAAAAAGAAGGAAACTATTATATAGTCAAATGTGAATCTATGGGGAAAGAGTTTGATATTAAAACCAAGATTTTAATAGGTGCCGATGGACCAGAATCACATGTAGGAAGATGGGCAGGACTTAAAACTGGTACAAAACCAAAAGATATGGAATCTGGTGTTCAATTTGAAATGTGTAATGTTAAAATGAAAAATCATTCTGTTTTAGAGTTTTACTTTGGTTCGGTTGCTCCTGGTGGATATGTTTGGATCTTTCCTAAAGGTGAAGATATAGCGAATGTTGGC
The DNA here is from genome assembly GCA_031272765.1 of Candidatus Methanovirga australis. Classification (GTDB taxonomy): domain Archaea; phylum Methanobacteriota; class Methanobacteria; order Methanobacteriales; family Methanobacteriaceae; genus Methanovirga; species Methanovirga australis. Next base: position 43,024 of record JAISTD010000050.1, read on the forward strand.
TTGGGGATTATTCAAACTGAAACTGATAAAACTGCCTATGAATATTTAGTTGATTTTGTAGAAACTTGTCCAGCTACTAAAGATGCTAAAATTGTTGAATTGAATGTTGGTGGAGACCCTGTTGGTGGATTGGTTAAAGATTTGTCTTCTGATAATATATTGATTGTTGGTGATGCAGCAGGTCAGGTTCATCCTTTAACTGGTGGTGGGATAATTAATGGGATGACCTGTGGAATGTTTGCAGGAGAAGTTGCAGCTAAATCTATTAAAAATGGAGATTATTCTCAAGAACAATTGTCTGAATATGATAAAAGATGTAAAGATCTTTTAGAAGATAAAATGAATAAGTATCTAAAAGTCAGAGATTATTTAGCTTCTTTAAACGACGATGAATTAAATTCAATAGCTGCTACTTTTCAAGATGTTGAATTTGAAGAGATAAGCACCACAGAATTAGTTAAAAAACTTGTTAAGATTTCTCCTAAGGCATTGTTGAAGTTAGGAAAGCTATTTTAATGTTAGCTAAGTGGTGTGTTCAGTAGTATATTTAATATTAGTATTTTTTTAATGGATAATTAATATTTGGAGTGATTTAATATGGAATATGGTTTAGGTAAAAAATTTATTTCAGAACTTGTTGGAACCTTTCTTTTAGTATTTTTTGGAACTGGATCTGCAGTTGGAGCTGCTTTAATGGCAAATAAGCTTGTATCTAATGGAACTATAGGTAACTTAGGTGGTTTCACTGAATGGTTAGCTATTAGCTGGGGATTTGGAATTACAGCTATTGGTGTAATTTATGTTTTTGGAAAAATATCTGGAGGGCATATTAACCCCGCTGTTACCATAGGTTTACTTGTCACAAAAAATATATCCTTAAAAGATGGAATATATTATATAAAAGCTCAGTTTATTGGAGCTATCATTGCATCAATAGCTGTTTTCGCTGTTTTTGGAGAGCCTGGAGTTTTCATAGGACAACTTGGTGCTAATGCTCCTGCAACTGGTGTTAGCTATTTACAAGGTTTTATAGCTGAGTTAATAGGGACATTTTTCCTCGTGTTGGTAGTTATGGGAGTGGCTGTTGACAAAAAAGCAGACCCTGGAGTTTATGGTCTTTCAATAGGGCTTACGATTGGAATAGCATTAACCTTTTTAGGTCCAATTACAGGGGGTTGTATTAACCCTGCAAGAGGTTTTGCTCCAATGTTAATAGACTTCTTCACTGGAGGAGCGAACCTTTTTGGATACTATCCAATCTTCTCATTGGGTCCAATTATAGGTGGAATAATAGCTGCATTACTATATGACTTTGTTGCAGAGTCAAATAAATAATAATAAAATGTTTCAGATGCTTTTGCTGTATATAAGCATTATTATTTATTTATTTCAATGATTTAGACTTTTTCATTCATATTTTGTTATTTAAGGATAACTTTTTTATTTAATAAATAATTTAAAATCTTAATTTATTAGTAAATTTAATATTAATAAATTTAACTGCTAATCTAAAAAAAGTATTTTAATCTAAAGGGATAAAATGAGCAAGAAAGATAATAAACTTTTTTTAATTAAAATCAACATTAAAGAAAGTTTTATAGATAATAAATACATCCTCCTTTTATCCACACTATTCTTTTTCGTGCCTTTGTTTTTAGGATACATATTTTCATCTAACTTAAATGGATTTTTAGATCCTGTCCTCAATGCATTTAAACAGAAGATTGTCAGTGGAGAAATAAAGTTAAGTTTTGATTCTATATTTATTAATAATTTTAAAGCTATTTTAATGGAGTATACTGGAGCAATATTTTTTGGATTGGTCACATCTGTTAACTTAATATTCAATGGATTATTAATAGGTTATTTTGGTTCTAAAATAGCTTTACACAAATTTTTAATTGGTATCCTACCACATGGAATATTTGAAATTCCAGGCTTAATAATTGGGGGGGCTGCTGGACTTGTTTTATCTTGGTTTTTGTTTAATTTCATTAGAGATATTGTAATATACAATAGAGATAAGTTAAATCAAATAAGTCATGACTATTCCACTGAAGACCCATATAATGAGGAATATTTCAAAAGTTCTGATGAAAAATATCTTAATGAAGTGAACATGTCTAAAAAATTTGGTTACAGTATGAATAAAAATCACATAAAACTGAAACAATCGATTATTTTATTTTTAATATCTGCAATCTTGATTGTTATAGCAGCAGTCATTGAAACACAAATCACATCTAAAATTATTACTTTCTTTGCTTAAAAGAAGATCAAAATAAGGTATCAAAAATTCATGATTTATCTACTTTAAGATTTTATTTATTCATGAAAGTTTCTATAAACTTGATCTGGCATAGTTATTCATTGTTTTCATTTTTTCATAGGAAAATTCGCATATTTTGGCTTTTTTGGTGGGACTGGAGTTCTCTTACTTGCATATTCTTTCATTGCTTTTTCTTATCTGATGAAAATTAAACAATCTTTAAAAGTTATGAAACGAGTTCATTAACTAAAATATTGAAAAAATAAGGATATGATAAAATCAAAAATTGTATTTAATAAAAAAGAGAATATATAATATCATTAAATGTAAAAAAGAGTTTGGAGAAAAAATGAGCACTAAAAGCGAACTATCTCTAGATGTATCTGATTTTGAAAAATTAATCAAAAGAAACAAAATTTATATTGATAAAACAAAAGTGATAAAAAGACTAAGAGACCTTAACGGAACATATCATTTCCTCTCTCGTCCAAGAAGATTTGGCAAATCATTACTTATAAGCACACTCAAAAACCTGTTCGAAGGCAAAGAAAAACTATTCAAAAACACATACATCTACAACCACTGGGACTGGAATGAAACATATCCAGTCATACACTTAGATCTAAATAATCTAAAAGCCATGTCTCCTGAAAATTTTGAAAAATCATTAAGAAAATATATGGATTTTGTAGCTAAAGATAATTTCAACATTGAACTTGAAGAAGGTTTTTCCAATGAAAAATTAATGTATTTAATAACTAAAGTCTATAAAACCTATAAAAAGGAGGTTGTCGTTTTAGTCGATGAATATGATAAACCAATATTAGACAACATAAATAATACAGAAACGGTTGGTGAAATTCAGAGAATTTTAAAGGATTTCTATGGCATACTAAAAAGTGCAGATAGTAAACTTGAATTTGTGTTTATAACAGGGATCACTCAATTCTCAAAAGTATCCATATTCTCAGAATTCAACAATTTAATCCAATTAACATTAAAAGAAGACTATTCTACAATTTGTGGTTATACTCAAGAAGAAGTTGAAAAATACTTCAAAAATGCCATAAACAATTACTCCAATTTAAAAAATATTAACTACCAAGAAACAATTAACAAAATCAAATACCACTACGATGGTTACTCATGGGACGGTAAAAACTTTTTATACAATCCGTATTCCTTAATGAACTTCTTTGAAGATAATGAATTTAATAATTACTGGTTCGAGTCTGGAACCCCAAATTTCTTGGTTAAAATATTTAAAGAAAACTTCAACATAGGAAATATATTCAAACCAACCACTTTAACCAAAACTGAATTTAATATATTTGATATTGAAAATCTTAGACAAATACCATTACTATTCCAATCAGGATACCTAACTATTAGTAAAAAGGAAATAATCAATGATAAAACGAAATACACTCTTAAAATTCCTAATCACGAGGTTGAAGTCTCAATAACAGAAAATTTATTCACTAATTTCTACACAAAAGCAGAAAACAATTTCTTATCCAAGAGAAAAGAAATTTGGGAAGACTTGAAAAAAGGAAGTTGCGAAACATTAAGCAAATACTTAAAAAAAGAAATCATAAACACACCATACCAACTTAAGATAAGAAACTGGAAATACTACCAAACACTTATCTATGCAGCATTAAAATCCTTAGGATTTCAGACAAACTCTGAGGTAAGTATGTTCAGTGGAAGATTGGACATAGCTATTGAAGAAGAAGACACACACTACCCATTCACTGATGAAAAAGGCAATGCAATAATTGTTGAAGTTAAATACACCCAACAAAACAATGATGTTAATAAACTTGCAACTAAAGCATTGAACCAAATCAAAGAAAAAGGTTACTATGAGCCCTATGAAGACAACAACATAATAATGATAGGTCTCGCAATCAAAGAAATAAAACTAAAAAGTGGTGGAAGCAAAATAAATCTAAAATGCCAAATAGGAACCATAAGCGACTAAATTTATTTTAAAACTATTTTTTACTTTTTAAATTAAAATAAAACAATTAATAATTTCTATTTTCCTAAAACAGAACTATAATATTCATAGAGAGTTTCTATACTTAGTTTAAACATTTGATATGAGAAGTCATTATTATTTTTCATTTTTTATGGGAAAATTCTGTATATTACATCTTAGGCGATGATTTTCTGGTTATTTTCATGATTTTTTTTAATTTCTTCATAGATATCGTTAAGAGGAATAAATTTATTTTAAGAGTATTGGTAGTTGGATTAAGTTAAATGCTGCACATTTAATTTTTTTAAAAACTGGAAAATCGAAGATATTGGAATCTAATGCTCATAAAGCTTAAATTATTTAAATTTAGAAAAACGAAGTTTTTCTTTAATTTAAAGACATTTTAAACTTTTTTAGAAATTTAATAAAAATATATAACATTAATCAATTTCAGAAATTAATATATAATGATAATTTTTTTGATAGATAATAATAATTAAAATTTATAGATAATTGAATTCATTTATCATAAAATATTATCCAAATTTTAATTTTATTTATTGATGGTAAAATCTTATGTTTAAATATAATTCAATTAAATAATTTCATAAATAAATGAATAAGCTAATGAAAGTTGATGTTTTTTACATCTACCGATGATAAGTTTTGAATAGAAATGTTGCTACTCATATAACTGCTGATTTACTTAAAAGTAGAAGTTATGGTATTGTCATTGTGTGGTCCAGAGATAGTGAAAGGAGTTTTTAATATTCTTGAAGATAGTGATATTCCTGGATAATACTATATAATTATAATATGTACATAGGTACCTGTATAAAAATCAGTGGAAAATTATATCATTAAAATAATTAAATTATATATTATAAAATAATTAATTATTAGAAGTAAATGAGAGAGATCAGATGACAAGCACAGAAAAAATGATTTGTTTAGTGGATGGAGAACATTATCTCCCTGTAACTAAGGCAGCAGTTAATATCTTTGAAAATATGAACCATATCGAGGTAGTAGCTATTGTTTTTATTGGAGGGACTGAAAAATTAAGAACCGATGATCCAGATAGTTACAGTAAAATGATGGGGATACCTGTTCATTTTGGTGAAGATAAAAATGAAATACCTTACGATTTAATTGTAGATATGATTAAAAAATATGATGCTGATGTTGTCATGGATTTAAGTGATGAACCAGTTTTGGATTACACTAAAAGGTTTAAAATAGCTTCAAAAGTTTTATCTCTTGGAATACCATACAAAGGACCCGATTTTGATTTCCAACCATTAACACAGTATGATTTGGTTGAAAAACCATCTATTAAAATATTAGGGACAGGCAAAAGAATAGGTAAAACAGCTGTTTCAGCATTTGCTGCAAGAGAGATACATAAAAATAATTATAATCCCTGTGTAATAGCTATGGGTAGAGGAGGACCTGAAACTCCTGAAATAGTTCATGGAGATAAAATGGAGATAACTCCAGAGTTTCTTATGGAACAATCAGATAAAGGAGTTCATGCTGCATCAGATCATTGGGAAGATGCATTAATGAGTAGAGTTTTAACAATTGGATGCAGACGATGTGGTGGAGGAATGGCTGGAGATGTTTTCTTAACAAATATGGAAGAAGGAGCTAAAATAGCTAACAAACAGGATGCAGAGTTCCTTATTTTTGAGGGAAGTGGTGCAGCTATTCCACCAATAAAAACAAATAGAAATATAGTTTTAATCGGAGCAAATCAGCCTTTAATCAACATTGAAAACTTTTTTGGGCCTTATAGGATTTCATTAGGGGATTTAATCGTTTTAACAATGTGTGAAGAACCAATGGCATCAGAAGAAAAAGTTTTAAAAATTGAAGAATTTATAGCTGAAGTTAATCCAGAAGCAACAGTTATTTCAACGGTTTTCAGACCTAAGCCATTAGGTGATATAAATGGGAAAAATGTCTTGTTCGCAACAACTGCACCAGATTCAATAAAAAATGTTTTAGTAGATCATCTTGAGAAAGAATATGGTTGTAAAGTTGTTGGAACAACACCTCATCTTTCTAATAGACCTTTACTTAAAGAAGATATTAATAAATATATTGATAAGGCAGATGTAATGTTAACAGAACTTAAAGCAGCTGCAGTTGATGTTGCAACTAAAGATTCTCTTGAAGCAGGTTTGGAAGTTGTTTATTGTGATAATATACCAATAGCTATTAATAAAAAATATCCAAATTTATCAAAATCTATAATTGATTTAGTTGATTTAGCTATTAAAGATTTTAACTCTTAAAATGTTGATTATGGTGTTCATTTGAAACAAGAAGAAGTTAAGAAATTGTTAGAATTTACAATTAAAGAGAATAATGTAATTAAAAATTTAAAACTTCCAAAAGAAATTTTTTTGCCTTTACTTTTTTCTCTTAGATATGGTGGAGATTGGAGCCATAAAAAAGGCTTTAAAAGATTAATGGCTGTAAAAGAAAAAACAACAAAGTACGATGACAATAAAAAGATTGGCTATACTTTGGAGTTAATTTATTTGTTCGTCAATCCAAGGTTAATTTCAGAGGAAGGAAAAATTTACAGAATGGAAAAGTGCAGTAACAACAATGAAAGGAAGTTGGTTGAAAAACCTTACAAAATCACAATTGATGGGGAGTATATTCTTAAAGCAACACTTGACCCTAAAGAAATGAAAATATTTTTAAAACACTTGAAAGAGCCATTAAATTTCACTGGGTCTGGAGCTTATGGTGCTTCCCATGAAATAGAACATCTTGATCATGATGAAATTAAAGGTATTCCTTTTTATGATTTCGAATATGTTTTAGAATAATAGTTTTAAATGTATTTATTCTTTCTTAATGTAGTTTTTATCTTCTTTTAATGTAATCCTTATCTTTTATATTCTTATTTACTATAAATTCAATAAGTGTTTCATTGAACCATTCATAGTTGATAATATTCCATAGATGAATAGCTCTGTAAATACTAAATATTTTTGATTTTGGAAACTGATTTTGAATTAGTTCTGCAGATTTAGCAACTTTTGGGTATTCTTTAGTTCCGTATAGAATTAATAAATGTGGAAAATTATTGGTTTCATTCGGAGACCTGTATTTTAAATATTCTTCACTAACCTTGATAAAGTTATTAATCTTAATCGTTTCTTTTAGTCGGTCGAAATATTCTTTTCCAATTCCATATTCAGCTAAAAATCCACTAATAATAAAGTTTGAAGGTTTTTTATCTAAGATATTATTTTTACATTCTTTTATACTGCTTAATAAGTACTGAATTCTCTTATTTTCTTGATTTATAATTATATTATTAATATTTTTTATTTCATCAGGCATTTTTAATTTATTAACACTTTTCTCATTAACATTATATTCAATGTCATCAAAATTTTTAATATTGACTCCACTTATAGTGGCTGTTTCAATGATATTGGGATATTTATATAATAAATCAATGATTATGGTTCCACCAATAGCTATTCCAACTAAATGAACTTTTTTATACTTTAAATCATTGATTATAATATTTTTAATAAGTTCTCTGCAGTTTTTTATTGAAAAACCCATGTTAACCTGAGTTTTGCCATGATCTATTAAATCTAAATAGATACAATGATAATCCTTAAACTGGCTTTTTTGCCTATTCCAAACCCAGTTACTTAATAAATTACTGTGAATGAAGATAATGGCTTCATTATTTTCTTTTCCTTCTTCCACATAATATAATTTTTCTTTCATAGTTATCATAGATATTTAAGTTGAAGCTTCATTGATTAATCTTTCAAAGAAATATGTTTCAACCTTTCAACACCATCTATTTTTTTAATAATATCCACTGTAGATTTAGAAACTGAGTTTTCCCACTTTTCATCATGAATTATCAAGTCCCTAATTTTTGTTCCAGATAAAGTCTGTCTATTAAATGTTATATGTCTATTCAGTTCGTACCCAGCTTCAGTGAACAATCGTTGTACTAATGGATTACCACTAAACACTTTATTAAAATGTGGAGTTAACATTTCTACATGAGAAACCCAAAGAGAATTATTCATAATATCTGGTATTGGAATTATATAATATTTTTCTCCTTTGATACCATGCTCAATTAAAGCTTTTTTGATCATTAAAGTTCTTTCCCCTGCTGTGAATGGATTTTCAACTGTATGGCTTATTTGGGCACTACCAATTCCAATGATAAGCTCATCGACTTCTTTAAGTGCATCTTTAATAACTTGAATATGACCATTATGCAAAGGCTGCATTCTTCCAATTAATATCCCACATGTTTCTTTTAAATTTTTATACATAATTGAAACTTCTCCAGATACTTTTCCAATCCGATTATTTAAATTTAATTAATCTTTAAGTTCTGATACAGATACTAATGGTTCTAATATTATTCCTTTAGATTTTAAAAATTCAATAGCTCCACTTTCTCTATCAACCACAACAAAAACTTTCTGTACTGTTCCACCATAACTTTCAATACTTTGGATTGCTCTTAAAATAGATCCTCCTGTTACAGTGACATCCTCAACAAGAACAATATTATCATTTGGATTAACATCTCCTTCAATTATTTCTAAAGTTCCGTGACATTTTCTTTCTTTTCTAACCATAAGTAATGGAATTTTTAATTCTAAAGAAACAGCAACGGCAAGAGGTATGGCTCCTAAATCAGGTCCTGCGACTTTATTAATATTTGTCTCTTTAATCTTTTCACTTAATATGGAACTTATGGCTTTAAGAATTTTAGGATTGGTAACACCATATTTTATATCAACATAGTAATCAGTTACTTCACCATCAGTTAAAATAAATTTACCATATCGTATAAGGTTATTTTCCTTTAAAATATTAATTAAATCTTCTTTTGAAACCATAGTAATCATTCATATAAGATTATACTATTATAGTATGTGATAATAGTTATTAATCTTTTCATAATTTATTCAATAAAATGAAAATTGTTTATAAAAAATATGAATAATTTATATTTAATATATCTTTTCATTATTTTTATTCTCATTATTTTTACAATTATTATCATACCCAATGTTTACTTATTGCCCAATAAATTCAGTTACTAATTTATCTTTTTTCATCTGAAAAATTATTTTTTTGATAATATTGAATTTTTTGATATATTCGTTTGTTTAAAGAAATAAAAATATAAAAGAGCAATTATTAAAATAATAATCATTTTATTCTTTTTTTGATTTAATAAGTTTTAAAACTTTTTATTTTAGAAAAATTGAAAATATTAATATTTTGCCAATTTTATCTTATAAGAGTTTAAAATGTATTTTAGTTGATTTAACTCACCACAACAATTATTTTATAAAACTATTTTTTTGAAATTTTTTATTTTTTAAATGAACCATTAAATATGCTTTTTATCTATTAAAGTGACATATATTTTTTTTTATTTAATATTGCCGATTTTTTAAAGATTCATAAGATGGACTAATCGAAATACTTATAAGCTATGAGTCTTATATTATAATTATAATACAATTGAGCATATCTATCTAATTTAATACCTGTATTATCTTTCCCACGAAAAAGCATGAAATAGATTATATCTCTAAAATTCATGTATTTATTGCATTTGAAGGCTTTAAAATCTGTTCTGCTCGTTTTTATGAATTCATCTGAGTTTATTAACTCAAAAAGCTCTTTAAATATCTTATTATGATTCATAATAGTGCAACTATCTATATTTGTCTAAATAAAACTTACATATAACTAATAAATATGAACATTATACTATATAAAATATTAAGTTAACAGCATTGTTGTATCTTGATATTTAAAAATGATTGAAATATTTTTAATATTACATTCAACCTTTTAAAAAACGAAAATCGTGGATTTTCTAAGTTGTCTTCGACAACAAAAGGTTGATCAAAAACTTTAATATTATATATAGATATTTGAGTATTGGATTATATGGATATTACTGAAAATCTTCGATTTTCATAATTACAAAAATTAAAAATTTTTGGTAGTTTTCATAATTACAAAAATTAAAAATTTTTGGTAGTTTTCATAATTACAAAAATTAAAAATTTTTGGTAGTTTTCATAATTACAAAAATTAAAAATTTTTGGTAATTGTTGTTTTTGAAATCATTATATCTTTTTTGGAAAATGTGTAGAAAATTTTTAGCTAATATTCCAGTGCTTAGAGAATAAGCACTGGATTATTAATTAATAAAATTTTAATGGTGATAGTATATGTTAAGGAGAAGTCGAAGAAGATTCGGCCGAACAATTAGATTTAGATTAAGAAGAGACACTGGCTCTTTAAGCCTCAATCCTGTAGGATCAGGTGAATAGTTTGAAGTGCCGTGCTATTCTTGCAATATTCACAATATTTTTAGTTGTGAGTTTAAATTTTGTACCAGCTGTTAATACTTCACCAGCTGTTGTGAATAACACGGAAAAATATCCATCAATGTTGGATAATATTAGTAATAGTACAAGCACTACTAATGTAACCAATAGTACTAATACTACTAATGGAACATTAAAAAATGTTAGTAAGATATATAATGTTACTTATGCTTTACCAGTGTTTAATACTCCTAATCTTGATGGGTTATCTAAAATTGAGAAACCATTCGTCCCCAAACCTAAGATAGAAGAATATATGCCTTCCTGGAATCCACCAAGTTACGATTCACCAAGTAAACCTTCCTGGAATCCACCAAGTATTTATCATGGTTGGAAGGTTTGGAAAACTATAGCTGATTTGGTCAGATATGCACTTTATGTTGTTCAATATGGATTAGACTCTGCTGTATATGCACTCTATCAAGTTGCTTATGCAATAGCATATGCTGCTTATATTTTTTCGTTTGGTATAATGTGTGTTGCAGGAACAATAGCTTTTATGGCTGTATATGTTGCTTATTTCTTTGCAAGTGTTGCTTATGTTTGTTATACAATTCCAAAGATATGTCGTAATTTGGCTACCTTCGGAAAAATCTGGAAATCTATAGGTAGTTGTTTCAATCCAGATGTATCATTTAAGGATAAAACCATTTCATTTAATAAAACTATTGAAGTGTATGTTAATGATACTAATGCAACGACGAATGGGACAAATAGTACTAATAGTACAAATGATATCAATACTGATAAATATTTTGAAAATATGACTGTTAGTTTTGGTTCAAATTCAACTGGATTGTATGAAAATGCTACAAATGCAGATTTGACTGGATCTATTAAGGACATCAATAATAAAAAAGATGCCATTAAAGAAGGATTTGGTACAATGGACTATATATTAAGTGGTATATCTTCAATTATAGACATTGCTTGGTTGATGGTAGATGTTATATCTGCTATTAGTGCAAGTATTGCGCCTGCCACAAGTGGAAGCTCAGTAGCTGCTGCAGCTGGAACCCAAGCTGCTAAATTAACTGCAACTGAAGTAATATCTAAGTTTATTGGTAATTTCCTTGAAAAAGTAGCTATTGAATTGATGGAACAATTAGACTGTTTGAAAGATACTAAAATATTGAAAAAGATGAGAGTTGATCCGAAATATCCAACATTTGCTAATGAAGTAAAATTTAAGACTATAGATAGTGCAAAAACAATAAATGATGCCACTAAATTATTTGATGATGCTAAGAAAGGTAAAGGTATTACTAAAATTGTTAAATTAGTATTCATATTTGTTAAGTTGCTATTCAAAATAGCTTATTTAAGTCTTGATATTCAATTATCAAAATATACTTGTGATATGCAAGATGAATTAAATTATCGTACAGGCAATACGACAGATGTGGAAGCTCAGCAAAAGTTGGAAAAGGAGAAGGCAGATGCTGCAAATAAGGTGCAAAAGGCGGCAGATGCTGCAAATGAGAAGTTAGAGGCTAATGAAAAGAAGATTCGAGATCAAGAAGCGTTAGAAATTCAGAAAGAGGTTGAAGAGTTGAAGCAAGAGTCTGAAATTCGGGAAGGTTTGGAAAACTTGACTCAAGAGTTGGAAAAGTTGAAAACTCAGCAAGCATTGGGAATTCAGCAAGAGTCTGAAATTCAGGAAGGGTTAGGAAACTTGACTAAAAAGCAGGTAACTTTAAAAATCCCTAAAGTCTTTGAAGGATCTGAAGATATATGGATGAATTTGTTGAATAGAACTAATCCAGAAAAATTTAATCAAATGTTGCTAAAGAATAGGTTAGAGTCTGAAATTCAGCAAGCATTGGCAAAGGCGAAGCCAGAGTTGGAAGAAGCAAAGCCAGAGTTGGAAAAGACAGATCAAAAGTTGAAGGATCAAGTGTCTGAAATTAATCAAATGTTGGCAAATGCTACATTGGCAAGGTCTATGTCAGAGCCAGAAAAAGGGAAGCAACTGTTGGAAAAGGCGAGGCAGCTGCTGGAAAAGGCGAAAACTCAGCAAAAAGTTGAAAAGCTGAAAATTCAGCCAAAGTTGGAAAAGGCGAAGCAAGAGTTGGAAAAGGCTAATCAAAACTTGGAACTATTGAAAGTTCAGCAAAAGTTTGAAGAGGCTAAGCAAGCATTGGTAAATGCGGAGCAAGTATTGGCAAATGTGAATCAAAAGTTGGAAAATTTGAAAACTCAGCAAGAGTTTGAAAAGGCGGAGCAAGCATTTGAAGATGCTAAGCAAAAGTTTGAAGTGTTGAAAACTCAGCAAAAGTTGGAAAAGGCAAATCAAAAGTTGAAAATGTTAAAAATTCGGCAATTGTTGGAAAACTTGAAGCAAAAAGAGTTTGGAAAGTTGACTCAAAAGCCAGAAAACTTGAAGCAGTTGTTGGAAAAGACAAAGCAAGAATTTGAAATGTTGAAAATTCAGCAAGCATTAGAAAAGGCGAATCAAGAGTTTGAAGATGCGAAGCAAGAGTTTGAAGATGCGAAGCAAGTGTTGGAAAAGGCGAAGCAAGAATTTGAAATAGCGAAGCAAGTGTTTGAAGATGCGAAGCAAAAGTTTGCAATGTTGAAAACTCAGCAAAAGTTGGAAAAGATGAAGCAAGAATTTGAAATGTTGAAAACTCAGCAAAAGCTGGGAACTCAGCAAAAGCTGGAAAATGCGAATCAAAAGTTGGAAAGCTCAATGTCAAATTCAGAAAACTTAACACAAGAGCTTGGAAATCTGAATCAAAAGTTGGAAGCAGGAGTTGGATAACCATAAGTTATGATATGAACGACGAACTAAATTAGTGTTTGCTAAATCACCGTTCAATAAATCATATGAATTGTTAAAATTTCTTTTTTTCTTTTTTTTCTTTTTCTGTGTTGGAATTATAATTTTTTTTTAATATTTGAAATTTTGGGAGACAGAAAACATTGAAAAATGTTTCAAATAATAGGGCTTTTTTTAATAAATACAGTTAATCTATTGACTAACTTACGATCTTTCAGTTGTGAAGTCGTTTTAGATTATAACTATTAAATTTATTCAAACTTGAGATTTTTGTTTTATTTTTATAACACTATAAATAATTGAGAGACTATTTTTTCATGATTTTTAATAGTAATATATTTATATGTTGTAATCAAAAGATATTGTCATCATAAAATTTTGTTTATAAAAATTTAAATTTTTATTTGAAGATAATTATGATATTTATAATTAACTTTAAGGATTAATTTCCTGTGGATGTAGCTATTGTACCTTTAATTAACATCTTATTTAGTAAAAATCCTTATTTAATAAATGATTTTCATCAACAAACATCTTTTAATTAACTATCTTTTAACTAAACATGCTTAAATATTACATGATTTATCTATTTGTTTATTTAATTGATAGTATTATGAAGTTTTATCCAATATATTAAATTTATGAAGTTATGATAACTTTTCATTTTTAATTGAAATTTTATTTATCTATTATGATTAAGAAATTTATTATTTAGGATTTATTATTAAATATTTCAATAGTGTAAGGACAAATAGCTGAACAAGAGGTTTAAAAATGATGTATAAGTATATTAGAGATGCTTGGAAGAATCCAGATAATTCCTATGTAAGGGAACTTATGTGGGAGAGAGCTCCTGTCTGGAGAAGAGAAAGAGTAATACAAAGAATTGACAGACCTACACGTATAGATCGTGCAAGATCTTTAGGATATAAGGCTAAAAAAGGTTACATTGTAGTAAGAACTCGTGTTAGGCGTGGTGGAAGAAGAAAATCCCGTTTTACAGCAGGTCGTAAACCTAAAAGAATGGGTGTTACTAAGATCAGCCCTGGAAAGTCCAGACAAAGAATAGCTGAAGAACGTGTTGCTCGTAAATATCCTAATTTAGAGGTTTTAAACTCCTATTGGGTGTGGGCTGATGGTAAATATAAATTCTTTGAGGTTATCTTAGTTGATCCACAAAGTCCATCTATTAAAAACGATCCAAAAATTAATTGGATCTGTGAAAATCAGCATAAGGGAAGAGTCTTTAGAGGTTTAACAAGTGCTGGTAGGAAAGGTAGAGGACTTAGAAATAAGGGAAAAGGAGCTGAAAAAGTAAGATAATTTTTTCTTTCTTTTTTTAATTTTTAAGTTGTTATAATTCTTTTTTTTTATAGTTTGGTTCTTTTTTTTATAGTTTGGTGTTTGTTGAGTTCATATATTTAATAGCTGTTTTAATCGATTTTCCATGATACATAACCTTAGATTCAGACTTTTTGTATATTCTCATGAAGATGAGGATGAACTTTATCAGGCTCTTATTAATATATTTGGTGATGTTGAAGTTGAAAGAGAAGTAGTTGAAGGCATCAATGAGGAACCCATTATTATTTTATATGGTGTAATATTTAAAAAAAGAATCTTAAAGGATTTTGTGCTTAATTTAAAATCAGATATTTATTTTAATGGCAATGATTTCTTTGATAAAGTGGATAAAAAGATGGATGATAATGCTAATCTTTTTATTCGACTTTCTAAGGATTATGCTAAGAATAAGGAACTTAAAATTCTTGATGGTGGGGATTCTATTCATTTAAAAATAAAAATAGCTGCTTATCCTTCTAAAAAAAGAATAGCTATTCCTATCGTGAAAGAAATATTTGTTAATTAGATATTTGAGAATATTTTATGATTTTCCATGACTTCCATATTAGAGGAAAGAACCTTCAATCTGATTTAGAACTTATAAGTGAAGCTAATCGTTTAGGTTGGAATCATATTAATTTAGTTTATGATTTTAATAATTTTAAAGATTTTGATTATAGGGATGATTTGATCGATAATCTTCCTAAGAATTTGACTTTAGATTTTACTCTGGAATTAAGTCATAATGAGATTAGAAAAAATTTAACTAAGTTTAGAAGAAAATTTAGTTTTATTTCTGTTTTAGGTGGGGATGTTAAAGTTAATCGTTTGGCTTGTGAGAATAGATTCATTGATATTCTTTCCAGACCTTACTCTAAAAGATATGACTCTGGACTAAATCATGTTTTAGTGAAAGAAGCTATTAAGAATAATGTAGCTATTGAACTTTGTTTTAGTGATATTTTAAAATCATATTCTTCATATAGATCTAAAATTTTATCAAGCTTTAGGGATATTATTAAACTGTATAAAAAATTTGAATTTCCTTTAGTCATTGGTTCAGGTGCAGAATCTTTATTTGATATTAAAAGTCCTAAGGATCTAATAGCTATTTTTGGTTCACTTGGTTTAAATGAAAGAGATATTGAAAACATTTTCCATGTTTATCCTAAAAATATGATTGATTTTGCCAGTGAAAGAGATAAAATGGCTGTTTTAGGTGTTAAAGAAATAGATAAGTGATTTATTTTTATTTATTATTTTAATATTGCTATTTTTCTTTTTTTATAATAATCATTTTGGAAAAGTTTTTAATTTTTCAATGAATTATTTTTATAATATTCTCAGTTTTAATTTTAATAAAGTTTAAATTAACTATTTTAAAAAATTAAATTATAATTACATGTATTTTAAATTCAGTTAAATTTAGTATGCAACCTTTTTAGAAATGTAAATTCATCTTCGTTTATCACTTTGTTCAAAAACAAAACGGAATGTTCGATTCCTAACTTGTCTTCAAAATAAAGCTGATCAAAACTTTAAGGTTTTGATCCATTTTTTTCAAAAACAAGGTATAAATTTTTGGTTTTAGTTTTATAGTTAGAATCCTAAAGTTTGAAAATAATCATCATATTTATTTCTTTATTTTAGCCTTAATTTTCAAAATAAAAGAAAATCATGGAATATTTAAATTTGATTATTTTACAAAAGTTTGGAGTTTAACTATACTAAGAAAAAAATAATGGTTATTAAATTGAAATTTTAGATTTAAAAACTAAATTTATCTTTAAATTAAATTTAGGATCATTGAATTTTCACTGAAAAAATGTGTATTTTAACCGTGTCCTATTCTCTATAAGTAAAATCTTTGTTTTTAATGTTTGTGTGTTCTATTTGGTATTTGAATATTGATTTCTATTTCTTTATCATTGGTTTTATGTGTTTTTTCTTTAATGTAAAGTATTTTTTTTGAGAGGTGGAATAAATGAAATCACCATATTTTTTTCATAATGTTTGCAGGGATAATTCAATGTTTGAGGTATAATTTCTGTCAAAAAAAGAGTGATAGATTTGTTGAAATCTATTGGTTTGTATTTTCAATATTTTCATGATGTTAAACTCTTTGTTCTCTCCAGTGGCTGGATAATAAAGGAATTTTTGCATGTTTTTACAAGGTTCTGATCAATAGGATATTAAATGTAATTATTTTTCTCGCATAGTGTTATGACATGAGTATTTTTCTGCATAAGCTATTCAGGTATAATGTTTTGATAATTTCTCATCAGCATCTCCTTTAGTGAAATTCCAACTTATTTTACAATTATTTTCATTTCTATAATCACAAAATGCCTTAGTTTCCTTAATTAGTAAATTTTTATTCCCAATTCTTCTTTTAGTGCACACAATATCCATTACATTAATTTCTATCTCTGCGATATTAAGCCAACTGGCATGCTTTGGAGTGTAATTAAATTCCAATTTTTATTCAATATTCGTTCAGCCTCATTTTCATCAAAATTATCAGTGATAGATTTCTTAAAATGAGTATTCAAGTTTATAGCAAAATCATAGATTTTGCTTACCATCCAAATCAGAGATTTGGATAATATCCAACACGAATTTTATTTTTATAGCATCAGTGAAGACTTCATCGACTAAATATTTAATATATTCTGCGAAATCTTTCTTGGTTCTTCTATCTGTAACCGTGACATCTCTTTTACCGCCTTTAAAGTCAACAGCAACAAAAATATTCGCTTTACCCTTTCTTTTATACTCTATAGTCATACCTTTCGGGGACTGCCTATATTTCATTGGAATGCTTTTTCTATTATCATCAAGAAGCTGTTTAGGTTTTTCATCTAGACAAACAACTGGATATTGGGGATCATAATCTTTAGCATATAAATCCAGGATATTATACATTCTGCTCCTATATTCTTCATCTATTTCTTTTATGCACCACATTCTTTTAGTCCATGGTTTAGTGTTCGTTTTTTTAAAACGAGTCTAACAGTTTCACGACTTAAGGTTTCAAAACCTTTTTTACCTTTAAGAGTTTCTGCTATAAGATTAATAGTCCATCTTTTTCTTCCTTCTGGAGGATCAGTGCAAGCTAATGCAACTATATTCGGCTTCTTGTTTATCCACTATATTTTTTAGGCATGAGGGAACGAGGATTGTCATATAAGGCTCTCTCCAATCCACCTTCCAAATATCTTTTTTTAATCTTTCTAAATAGTATCACGATGAATTTCTAAAATCTTCAGCGATATTTTTAATTTTCAATCCTTTATTAACTTGTAAAAGGACATTAGC